>CALLCZ010000047.1 GCA_937998645.1 uncultured Gammaproteobacteria bacterium | reverse complement strand
GTCAGCCAGTATGAGTTGCAGTTAAGAAATGAACTGCGCGTGTTACAAAAACGGAATGCAATCATTGCATCAGCAATATTGACAGATGAAGAAGTCAGCCAGCTTGCAGCGCTCGAGCAGCAGCAACGCGACCTTCGATTGTTTAAATTCAGTGTTGATAAGGATTCAGCTGATATTGTTGTCACAGAGCAGGATATCGAAGCTTTTTACAACAGCAATACTGATAGATATATGACACCTGAACGCGTCAGTGTTGAATACGTTGAAGTCACCAGCGATGAACTTGCTGATAGTAGTGCTGTTGATGAAGACAAGCTGATGGAGATGTATGACGACTACAAGAGAAACGCACTTGCGAAAGAAGAGCGCAAGGCACGGCATATTTTAATACAAATTGGCACTTCAGCGGAGAAGAGCAAGGAAGCATTGATGCCGCGTGTCGAAGAGTTACAGCAGAAATTAAATGATGGCGAATCATTCGAAGACCTTGCGCGTGAATATTCGGATGACCCGGGATCCGCAAAGCAGGGCGGCGACCTTGGCTGGGTTGCAGCTGGCGAGATGGTCAAGCCATTTGAGGATGCGTTGTTCAGTATGAACAAGGGCGAAGTCAGCGATGTCGTAGAATCTCAGTTTGGATTACACCTGATAAAACTGGAAGATATTCGAACACCAGAGTTGCAAACGCTTGCCGAAAAGCGCAGTGAGTTCGAGCATGAACTCAAGCAGGATGCCATCAGTGCTATGTTCTATGACGTCTCTGAAAATATGGCTGTTACAGCCTATGAAAACCCGGATAGTCTCGATACTGTCATCGATGCAGTCAACAAACAGCCGGTGAAAACCGCGCTGTTTACGCGTGACTCAGGAACCGGCATTGCTGAAAATCAGAAATTCCGTACTGCAGCTTTTTCATCTGCAGTCATTGAAGGGGGTATGAACAGCGATATTATTGAAATTACACCGAATCATGTTGCCGTATTGCGATTACTCAAGCATGAGCCGGCAAGTAGGAAACCGCTGCTGGAAGTAAGGTCAGAAATCGAGAATATTCTACGTATGAAAGCCGCACATGCGGTGGTTATGGCTGCTGCTGAAGACGCGAAAAATCAAATTATCGCAGGCGCTTCAGCTGATAGCGTGCTGGCGGAAAATCAAAATATAGAAGGTCCGTTTACTGTCAAGCGTACAGCCCCCGGGAATGTTGATCCCATGGTTGTAGGGGCTGCCTTCCAGATGCCATATCCGGAGAATGACAAACCGTCAGTTCAGGTGGTCAACCTGATATCCGGGGACGTTGCTGTGGTGCTGGTTGATAAGGTTGCAACACCTGATGATGTCACCAAAGACCAGATCGATGCCGTCAGGCAGCAGCGTAAAAATGATGTGGCAAATTCGGATTTTGACTTTGCGCTTAGCGCTATCAAAGATGCTGCTGAAATACAGCGTAATACCAGCCTGCTTCAATAACTACAACGCGTGATAGCATGCGCATAATGAAATTCTTTCGTTTGGCGCTGCATTGGCAGATTTTAATTGCCCTGGTACTGGCCGTTCTGGTCGGTGCATTTCTGGACCCTGCAACAACACTGTTCGGTATTAGCTTTAGCGCTGTCTTTAATTTTGTTGGCACCTTGTTTCTTAATGCGTTGAAGATGCTGATTGTGCCATTGATCATGTCATCGATAATCGTGGGCATGATGGAGATACAACCGGATGCGCTGGGACGACTTGGGTATAAGACGCTTATTTATTACGCGGCAAGTAGTCTGGTCGCTATTCTAATCGGTCTATTCGTTGTTAATATGCTCCAGCCGGGTATAGCCGATGGAGAGCCTGTACGTGAGATGGTAGGTCTTTCAGCCGATACCGATGATGTTATTGAGCGTGTTGAAGGTAAGGGCAGTGGTGATCTCGCCGAAGTGTTCATTCGAATGATCCCGCCAAATATCGTTTCGGCAGCAGCGGAGGGAAAAATGCTGGGACTGATTTTCTTCAGTCTGCTATTTGGATTCTTCATATCACGTGTCAAGGGGCAGCCTGGAGAGACATTAAAGAATTTCTGGAATGGCCTGCTCGATGTGATGATGCAAATGACCGAGTGGGTGATGCTGTTTGCGCCGATCGGTGTGTTCGCACTGGTGGCTAATGTGCTATTGGCTTCAGGACTGGATGCATTCAAGCCCCTGGCAGTGTTCTTTATTACCGTTCTTATTGCGCTTGCAATACATCTTCTTCTGGTGATGCCTTCGGTGCTCAAATTCATTGCCAGAGTCAGTCCGACTGCTCACTTCAGGGCAATGATGCCTGCGCTGTTGACGGCATTTTCTACCAGTTCATCATCTGCGACACTGCCAATAACGATAGATTGCGTTGAAAATCGCGCAGGTGTCTCCAACCGGGTGAGCGGCTTCACGCTTCCGCTTGGCGCCACCGTGAATATGGATGGAACGGCGCTTTATGAATGTGTGGCAGCGATGTTTATTGCACAGGCCTATGGCCTGTCACTGGATCTGACCACTCAGTTCACGATTGTACTGATTGCGTTACTGACATCAATAGGCGTGGCAGGAATACCCTCGGCCAGCCTGGTTGCGATCACAATTATCCTTTCTGCCATCGGACTTCCGGTTGAGGCGATCGGTATGATCCTGGTCGTCGACCGGGTACTGGATATGTGCAGGACAGCGGTGAATGTGTTCAGCGATTCGGTTGCCGCGGTGACGATTGCGCGCCTTGAGGGAGAAGAGACAAAGTTAACAGTTGTTAGCCATCAGCAGGCAGTTGGCAGCTAACTTAAAACTGCCAACTGCCAACTTCAAACTATTCCTTCGTGTTTCCCATCAGCCCGGCCGTATGATAGCCAGCATCGACATAGACTACTTCGCCTGTAATGCCGCTGGCGAGGTCTGAACAGAGGAAAGCCGCCGTATTGCCGACTTCATCGATAGTCACGTTGCGGTGCAGGGGTGCGCTTTGTTCGACATGCTCGAGGATTTTGTTGAAACCTGTAATTCCTTTGGCAGCAAGTGTTTTAATAGGGCCGGCTGAGATGGCGTTTACGCGAATGCCTTCCGGCCCCAGTGAGTGCGCCAGGTAGCGCACATTGGCTTCCAGGCTGGCTTTGGCCAGGCCCATGACGTTGTAGCCGGGGAATGCACGCACGGCGCCGAGGTAGCTTAGCGTCAGAATCGATGCATCTTCGCGGTTTTGCATCATATGGCGGCCTGCTTTTGCAATCGCAGCAAGTGAGTAAGAGCTGATATCGTGCGCCTGGTTAAAACCGTCGCGGGTCAGGTTATCAAGATAATCGCCTTCCAGCATTTCCTTCGGCGCAAAAGCGACGGAATGAATGATGATATCCACCGATTCCCAGAAATCGTCAAGATGTTCAAATACCGCTTCGATATCATTGTCATTCTCGACATCGCATGGAATAACGATATCCGAATCGCATTCACCGGCAAGCTTCTCAACGCGTTCGCGCAGACGCTCACCCATGTAGGTAAATGCCAGTTCCGCGCCCTCGCGGTGCATGGCTTTTGCAATGCCCCATGCAATCGATCGGTTACTTGCAACTCCAAATATAAGTGCACGTTTGCCACTCATAAAGCCCATATCAGTTACTCCCCAATTAAAAGTGCTGTAAACTTGGACGGCCTAATGTTAGGCGGATTATACAGCGAAAAGCAACAATATAAATCATGCAACGCTGCTTACGCGTTTTATTTCAAAATTTATCCCTGTTTCTGCTGATTCTGCTGCAGATATCTGATGCTCGGGCTGTTCCTGCAATGGGAATGGGCTATGAGCCAAAGTATCCGGCTGGTTTTACGCATTTTGATTATGTCTCTCCCGGTGCCGAGAAGGGAGGCGAGATAACGCTTTATGGCCTGGGTACATTCGACAGCCTCAATCCCTACTTGCTCAAAGGCCTGTCAGCCGAGGGTCTAGGCTCACTGGTATTCGAGAGCCTGCTGGAGAAAAGCCTCGACGAGCCTTTCAGCATGTACGGTCTGATAGCAGACGATTTCTATCTTGCTGAAGATGGCCTCTCTGTGACATTTCACATCAATCCTGCGGCGCGCTTCTCCAACGGCAAGCCCATTACAGCCGAAGACGTCAAATTCTCTTTTGATACCCTGATGAGCAAGGCGGCGCACCCGCAATTCAGGGTGTATTACGGAGATGTAGAATCAGCCGAGGTCATCGATCGGCTCACAGTGCGGTTCCACTTCAGGAACAGGAATCGTGAATTGCACATGATCGTCGGCGAGATACCGATTTTTTCCAGAGAATGGCTGGGCTCGGAGCCATTTGACGAAGTTGATGATGTGCCACCGATCAGCTCGGGTCCATACCTGGTGGATGGCTATGAACGCGGCCGCTACATTCGCTATCGAAGAAATCCCGATTACTGGGCGAAGTCTCTGCCCGTGCGCACGGGAATGTATAACTTTGATACAGTCACCTATAAATATTACAAGGACTCGACGATTGCACTGGAAGCTTTCAAGGCTGGTGAGTTTGATTTCTTTTTCGAGAACTATTCAAAACGCTGGGCGCGTTCTCATGTCGGCCCGAAGTATGATTCCGGAGAAATTCTGAAAACCGAACTGGCACACAGCAATAATGCAGGCATGCAGGGCTTCGCCATTAATATCCGCCGCGAAAAATTCAAGGATGTACGTGTGCGCAAGGCGTTGGGTCTGGCATTTGATTTTGAATGGTCCAATAACCAGCTTTTCTATAACCAGTACGAACGATGCGACTCGTACTTCAGTAACAGCGAACTGGCTGCAAGCGGATTGCCACAGGGCAGGGAACTGGAGCTGTTGAATGAATACCGTGAGCAACTACCGGCGTCTGTATTTGAAGAGGAATGGTATCCACCGACGACAAATGCCGAGATTACCTTAAGGGATAACCTGAAAAATGCCCGTGATCTGCTGGCCGATGCGGGCTGGACTGTGCAGGATGGCGTGTTGAAAAACGCACAGGGAGAAGTATTTGTTATCGATGTGTTGCTGGTGCAAAAAGGCTTTGACCGGATTTTTGCACCCTATGCGCATAACCTGAAGAAACTGGGAATTGACATGAATTACCGCACTGTCGATGATTCGCTCTACAAGCGCAGAATGGATAAATTTGAATTTGATATGGTTGTAACAAGTTTCCCGCAGTCGGTGTCACCCGGCAATGAGCTGATGAACATGTTTCATTCACAGGCCGCGGAAATGGAAGGTTCGCGAAACCTTCCCGGCATATCCAGCCCTGTGGTCGATGCCCTGATTGAAAGAATAATCAATGCAGAGAATCGTGATGAACTTATCATCGCTTCACATGCGCTCGACCGGGTATTATTGCATGGCGAATACCTGGTGCCGAACTGGTACATAGACACGCACCGAATTGCCTATCGCGATAAATTCAATATGCCGGAAACGCTGCCGCTGTATTTTGAGCCGGTTTCATGGCTGCTCAAAACCTGGTCGGCGCGAGAAAGCAGTGAATAGTTAACAGTGAATAGTGAAAAATGAAAAATGAAAAAGAAGAAACTGGATTAAATGGCAATTTGATTATTTCCAATCGCCCGCTGCATTTTGCCGGGTTTTAATTATTCATTTTTCATTATTAATTAATAACAATGTTTGCTTATATTTCAAAACGCCTTCTGCTGATGATCCCGACACTGGTTGGTGTCATGTTGATTACCTTCCTGGTGACACAGTTCGTTCCAGGTGGTCCGGTTGAGCAGCTGGTGAGCCAGCTGGAAGGAAAGTCTGCTCAAGGTGAGGCTAGCACGGGAGCGAGAGGTTTGTATCGTGGTGCTCGTGGCCTGGATCCAGAGCACGTAGAAGAGATCAGGGCCCTGTACGGATTTGACAAGCCGGTTCACGAACGCTTCTTCTCCATGATGAAAAACTATTTAAGTTTTGATTTTGGTGAAAGCTATTTTCATAACCGTTCTGTCATGGAGTTGATCATTGACAAGTTACCGGTATCGATCAGTCTCGGCATGTGGACTTTTTTCATTACCTATCTGACATGTATTCCGCTTGGGATTGCCAAGGCCGTCAGGGACGGCAGTATGTTCGATGTTACTACCAGCACCCTGATTCTGATTGGTTATGCCATACCTGGCTTCGTGCTTGGTATTACCTTACTGGTATTTTTCGGAGGAGGCAGTTTCCTCGATATATTTCCTCTGCGTGGTCTGGTTTCGGATAACTGGGATGCGATGCCATGGTATGACCAGATCCTGGATTACCTGTGGCACATGGTATTGCCGATTACGGCAATGGTGATCGGCAGCTTTGCCGTGATGACCATGCTGACCAAGAACAGCTTCATCGAGGAGATCCGTAAACAGTATGTGCTCACTGCCAGGGCAAAGGGAGTGAGTGAAAACAATGTGCTTTATCGCCATGTTTTCAGAAACGCGATCATTCCACTGGTGACGGGTTTTCCGGCTGCATTCATTGGCGCATTTTTTACCGGCAGCCTTCTGATCGAAACAATCTTCTCGCTCGACGGACTTGGTCTGCTTTCCTACGAGTCGGTATTGAAGCGCGATTATCCGGTCGTGCTGGGCACGCTTTATCTGTTTACCTTGCTTGGTCTGTTTGCAAAATTGCTGGCGGATATCAGCTACGTACTGATTGATCCACGCATTCACTTTGAATCAGTTGACTAGATGAATGGTGAATCAGTATGAATAACATTGGCAGTTCGAATAATGTGCACCTTTCACCGGGAAGACGTTCATGGTTGCGCTTCAAGGCAAACCGGCGCGGTTATATAAGCCTGTGGTTGTTCGGCATTTTATTTGTGCTCAGCCTGTTTGCCGAAGTTCTGTTTAACGACAAGCCTTTGATTGTCAACTACCAGGGTGAACTTTATTTTCCATTTCTGATTGCTTATCCCGAGACGGCATTCGGTGGCGACTTTGAAACCGAGGCGGATTACTCGGATGCCTATGTGCGTGATCTGATCACAACGGGTGATAACTGGGTAATCGATCCGCTGATTCACTACAGTTACAACACCATCAATTTCAGATCGGAACTGCCCAATCCGGCGCCGCCAACGTCCCAGAATCTGGTTGGAACAGACGATCGTGGCAGAGACGTCTTTGCCAGGCTTGTTTATGGTTTTCGTCTGTCTGTGCTGTTTGCATTTGCGCTGACCGCAATCGGTGTGGCGATTGGTATCCTTGCAGGTGCGGTGCAGGGTTATTTTTCGGGCAGGCTTGATCTGTTCATGCAGCGCCTTATCGAAGTCTGGTCTTCGATGCCGGAACTGTATTTGCTGATCATTTTTGCCTCGATCTTTCAACCTAGCATCTGGCTGCTAATCATACTTTTATCCATGTTCGGCTGGATGGGGCTGTCGGATTACGTACGCGCCGAGTTTCTTCGTGGCCGCAATATGGACTATGTGCGTGCGGCACGCGCAATGGGATTATCGGATATCGCGATTATGCGCCACCATTTATTGCCTAACAGCATGACGCCGGTGATTACATTCCTGCCTTTTCGTATCAGTGGTTCGATCCTGGCTTTGACCAGTCTTGATTTTCTTGGTCTGGGCGTACCGCCAACCACACCAAGCCTGGGTGAGTTGCTGTCACAGGGAAAGGAGAATATTGAAGCCTGGTGGTTGTCATTGAGCACCTTTATCGTGCTGGTTGGCACCCTGATGCTGTTGATCTTTATAGGCGAAGCCTTGCGTGAAGCACTGGATACAAGGAAGCAATAATATGACCGATAAGCTTATTCAAGTCGAGAATCTCAAGGTCACCTTTAAAACACAGGGTGGTGATATAGAAGCTTTGCGAGGTGTCAGTTTCGATATCGACAAATCCGAGAATGTTGCCATCGTCGGTGAATCAGGATCAGGCAAGTCAGTTACGGCTTTATCACTGTTAAAACTGCATGACGAGAGGCATGTTGATTACCCGGATGGCCGCATCATCTATCAAAATCGTGATTTGATGCTTGCCTCTGAAGCCGAGATGAGGGCTATTCGCGGCCAGGATATATCAATGATTTTCCAGGAACCGATGACATCATTGAATCCGGTATATCCAGTGGGTGTGCAAATTCAGGAGACGCTGAAATTGCACAGGAAGATGGATAATCTGACCGCAAGAAAAGTTGCAATAGAAGCGCTCGACCGGGTGGGCATCAAAGAGCCGCAGCAAAAAATCGATTCGTTTCCTCACATGCTGTCCGGGGGGCAGCGCCAGCGTGCAATGATTGCGATGGCACTGGCCTGCGACCCGGCATTGTTGATTGCGGATGAACCCACCACTGCGCTTGATGTTACGGTTCAGCAACAGATTCTTGATTTACTCAAGGATTTGCAGAAGGAAACAGGCATGTCGGTTCTGCTGATTACACATGATCTCAATCTTGTGCGTCGTTTTGCCGATCGCGTTTGCGTCATGCACGAAGGTAAAATTGTCGAGCAGGCGCAGTCATCAGAATTGTTCGAACATCCACGGCATGAATACACACAGTATTTGCTTGACAGTGAACCGGAGTCACGTATTGCTGAAATCGAACCCGGTAAAAATACGGTGATCGAAGCGGAGAATATTCGTGTGTATTTCCCGGTTCGAAAAGGTTTTTTCAAACGCAAGGTGGGTGAAGTCAAAGCTGTCGATGATATTGATGTAGAGCTAAGGCAGGGTGAAACCCTGGGTATTGTCGGCGAATCCGGTTCCGGTAAAACCACGCTGGGTATGGCGCTGTTGAGGATGCAGGATTCAACAGGCAGGATTCGCTTCAGAGACCACATTATTTCGGATTATCGTGAACAGCAGATGCGCCCGCTGCGACGATTCTTCCAGATAGTATTCCAGGACCCGTTTTCTTCGCTGTCACCGAGGATGACGGTAGAGCAGATTGTCGGAGAAGGTCTGAAGCTGCACTATCCGGAGTTGAACAAGGTGCAGCGTTATGATCGTATCGTTAAAACACTGCAAGAGGTGGGTCTGGATCAAGGCGCACTATGGCGTTATCCGCATGAGTTTTCGGGTGGCCAGCGGCAACGAATTGCTGTAGCACGCACGGTGATCCTGGAGCCGGATGTCATACTGCTGGACGAGCCCACCAGTGCTCTGGACGTCTCGGTACAAAAGCAGGTGCTAAGCCTTCTCTCCGAGTTGCAGGTAAAGCATAAGCTCAGCTACCTGTTTATCAGCCACGACCTGCGCGTCATACGCGCGATGTCCCACCGGGTTATCGTGATGCGTGAAGGAAAAGTTGTTGAAGCGGGCGCCGTCGAAGACGTGTTCGAGAATCCACAGCAGGATTACACGCGAGAGCTTGCGCGGGCGACGATATATCACTAGCTGCCACTGCCAGCAGTACGGGATAAAGCCTTGGTTTTTCCAGGGTTAATGTCATCAGTTCACTTTATACAGGAATTTTCTGATGCTGATTTCCCGCTTCAACACCGATTACCGCCCAAATCGTATCCCGGAATAATTACAATTTCTTTGCAGAATAATACTTGACTAAATTAGTAGGTATTTGTAGACTAATCCATACTATTTTAGTCAGGAATTATGAGGTGTTACATGAGACTGTCAACAAAAGGGCGCTATAGCGTGACTGCTATGATGGATCTGGCTATTCATGATAAGGCAGGTCCGGTAACTTTGGCGGATATTTCGCAATGCCAGGGTATTTCCCTGTCTTATCTGGAACAGCTGTTTGCCAAATTGCGCAAGGGCGGCCTGGTCAAAGGTGTGCGTGGGCCTGGCGGGGGTTATCGTCTTGCCCGTCCAGCCAGTGAAATAAGCATTGGTGAAATTATCAGTGTAGTCGATGAAAGCGTTGATGTGACGCGTTGTGGCGGTAAGGCTGACTGTGATAATGGTGAAGCCTGCCTGACGCATGAATTGTGGACCGAGCTGAGCAAAAGGCTATATGATTTCCTCGACAATATTACACTGTCACAGTTTGTTGACAGACCGGGTATACCCGAGTTGTCATTACAGCGTGACAAGATGAATGGGCGCTTTATTCTGGCAAGACGCCAGGCAGAAGCAATCTCCCAGGGCATGATATAGAGGTATTTCACCATGGCTTACAGTGAAAAAGTACTTGATCATTATGAACATCCTCGAAACGTCGGTTCTTTCAATAAAGATGAAGAGAATGTAGGAACCGGTATGGTGGGCGCACCCGCCTGTGGTGACGTGATGAAGCTGCAAATCAAGGTTAATGATGACGGCATTATTGAAGATGCGGTGTTTAAAACTTATGGTTGCGGCAGTGCGATTGCATCCAGTTCGCTGCTGACAGAATGGGTCAAAGGCAAGTCACTGGAAGAAGCAAAGTTGATTAAAAACACCGATATTGCAGAAGAGCTGGCATTGCCGCCCGTAAAGATTCATTGCTCGGTACTGGCAGAAGATGCGATTCATGCTGCAATTGAAGATTACAATGGTAAGCACAACTAATTGATCTTATGACTGCCGCACAAAAAAGCCCGCTCTGCGGGCTTTTTTGTGCGGCCCGGGATCTTTGTGTGCATTGGCATCAAAAGTTATAATACATTCCCCATATCCACATCAATCGAGGAAAACACGTGCTAGAGGCTTATCGTAAACATGCAGCTGAACGTGCAGCAGAAAACTTGCCGCCACTGGCACTGGACGCCAGGCAAGTCGCTGATCTGGTCGAAAACATCAAGAATCCACCAGCCGGTGAGGAAGAATTCCTGCTGGACCTGCTGGTCAACCGTGTCCCACCCGGAGTTGACCAGGCGGCCTATGTAAAAGCGGCATTTCTGGCCGATATAGCCAGGGGCAGTACTGAATGCGGCATCATTGAACGTAATCGTGCGACTGAGTTGCTCGGCACCATGCTTGGTGGCTATAACATTCAGCCCCTGGTCGAACTGCTCGATGATGATGTGACCGCCGATGCTGCAGCCACGGCCTTGTCACATACCCGCCTTATCTATGATGCCTTCCATGATGTTTCTGACAAGGCAGACAAGAATGAGTATGCAGCACGCGTACTGCGCTCATGGGCGGATGCTGAATGGTTTACTTCACTTCCAGAGCTGAGTGAAGAAATTACAGTCACCGTTTTCAAGGTTCCGGGTGAAACAAACACCGATGATCTTTCACCGGCGACCGAAGCATGGAGCAGGCCGGATATTCCGCTTCATGCGAAGTCTATGCTGGTCAGCAAGATGGAAAACCCGCTCGAGACGCTGGAGGAGCTTAAGAAAAAAGGCCATCCCGTTGCCTATGTCGGTGATGTGGTTGGAACCGGCTCTTCACGCAAGTCCGCAATCAATTCTGTTTTATGGCACATGGGGACTGATATACCTTATGTTCCCAACAAGCGCGAGGGCGGTGTGGTGCTGGGTGGCAAAATCGCACCGATATTTTTCAACACCGCGGAAGACTCCGGCGCCTTGCCCATAGAATGTGATGTCGATGGTATGAACATGGGCGACGTGATACGTATTCGCCCGTTTGACGGCGTTATATTGAACGAAGCCGGCGATGAACTATGTAAATTTGAGCTGCGTCCTACAACGCTGCCGGATGAAGTGCGAGCGAAAGGACGTATCCCGCTGATCATCGGGCGTGGTCTCACAGACAGGGCTCGCGAATTTCTGGGTGACGGCCCGTCAGATATTTTCCGCAGACCCGCGGAGGTCAAGGACACCGGTAAGGGATACACGCTGGCGCAAAAAATGGTTGGCCGTGCCTGCGGTGTTGAAGGTGTCAGACCGGGAGCCTACTGCGAACCAAAGATGACGACTGTCGGCTCCCAGGATACAACGGGTGCGATGACGCGCGATGAGTTGAAAGAACTCGCCTGCCTCGGCTTTTCAGCTGACCTGGTGATGCAGAGTTTCTGTCATACAGCTGCTTACCCAAAGCCGGTGGATGTGAAACTGCAACACGAACTACCGGATTTCATGCAGACACGTGGCGGTGTCGCCTTGCGTCCGGGTGATGGCATCATCCACTCATGGCTGAACCGGATGATATTGCCGGATACTGTCGGTACCGGCGGAGACTCGCATACACGTTTCCCGATTGGTATCAGTTTCCCGGCGGGCTCCGGCCTGGTGGCATTCGGCGCCGCCCTGGGAGTCATGCCGCTGGACATGCCGGAATCCGTACTGGTTCGCTTCAAGGGAGAGATGCAGCCCGGTATCACACTGCGTGATCTGGTAAATGCTATTCCTTACGTAGCGATCCAGAAAGGCCTGCTTACCGTCGAGAAGAAAGGCAAGAAGAATGTATTTAATGGTCGTGTGCTGGAAATCGAAGGCTTGCCAGATCTGAAGGTTGAGCAGGCATTTGAATTGTCGGATGCATCTGCAGAACGTTCAGCCAACGGTTGTTCGGTACGCCTGAACAAGGAACCGATCATCGAATTCCTGAATTCCAATATCACGCTGTTGAAATGGATGATTGCAAACGGCTATGAAGACAAACGTACATTGCAGCGTCGCATCAAAGCAATGGAGCAGTGGCTACAGAATCCCCAGTTGCTTGAAGCGGATGCTGACGCTGAATATGCAGAAATTATTGAAATCGATCTGAATGAAATCAGGGAACCACTGCTGGCATGTCCGAATGATCCTGATGACATCAAGCCGTTATCCGAAGTCGGTGGCGAAAAAGTTGACGAAGTCTTTATCGGCTCATGTATGACCAATATTGGACATTATCGCGCTGCCAGCAAGGTGCTCGAAGGTGTTACCAGTCTACCGACACGTATGTGGGTTGTGCCACCGACAAAAATGGATGCGCATGAGTTGATGGAAGAAGGCCACTACGCTGTGTTCGGCAAAGCTGGCGCGCGCACCGAAGTGCCGGGCTGTTCATTGTGCATGGGCAACCAGGCGCGCGTAGCTGACAATGCAACGGTGTTATCGACATCGACACGTAATTTCCCGAATCGACTGGGTAATGGCGCCAATGTCTACCTTGCATCCGCTGAACTAAGTGCAGTTACTGCAACGCTGGGTTATATACCGACCATGGATGAATACATGGAGCGTATGAAGTCATTCGAAGCGGCCTCTGCGGATATCTATCGCTACCTCAATTTTGATCAGATGCCGGATTACACTGAAATTGCAGATACTATAAGCGTAGAACTCTCCTAGGAACTGGCATTGAAGGCCCTGATATTTATTGCTATGGGTGGAGCAATCGGGGCTGTATTACGCTATGGCGCTTCCCTGAGTGTTTATTCGATCATGGGCAGGGGTTTTCCTTACGGTACTTTGTTCGTCAATGTAACAGGCTCATTACTGATGGGTCTGCTCGGTGTATTGATGCTGGAACGATTTAATATTGGGCCTGAGTGGCGGGCTGCTGTGCTGGTCGGCGTGCTGGGTTCATTCACAACCTTTTCAACCTTTTCAATTGAAACTCTTAATCTTCTGGAGCAGGGTGATGTAATGCGCGCTGTGACGAACATCGTGTTAAGTGTGCTGGTATGTCTGGTTGCAGTATGGTTCGGGGTATTGATAGGGCGTCAAATATGAAAGTTACTGTTGCACGTATATATGTTACTGAAGGTAAACACATCCACGAGAAGATCTTTCAGCGCCTGCATGACGAACACAAGGTCAAGGGTGTGACGGTCTACCGAGGCATAACCGGGTTCGGGAAATCAGGTGAAACACATTCATCTAACTTGCTCGATCTGTCATTTGATATGCCGGTTGTAGTCGAGTTCTTTGATACCGGGGATAAGGTTGAAACAGCACTGGACTCCATCAGCGACCTGATTTCTCCCGGCCATGTGTTAACATTCGCCGCTGATTTTTACTGAGTGGTTATAACCTGAAATGCTTGATCCCAAATTGATTCGTTCCGATATCTCAGCCGTTGCAGCACAGTTGAAAAGACGCGGTTATGATCTCGATGTGTCTGCAATTGAAAACCTTGAGGTAAAACGCAAGGAGTACCAGGTCCACACCGAGCAACTGCAAAGTGAGCGTAATGCCAGGTCAAAATCAATCGGTAAGGCGAAGGCTGCTGGTGAAGACATCCAGCCACTGCTCGATGAAGTTGCCGGCCTGGGTGAATCGCTGGACAAGGCAAAGGCCAAACTCGGTGAGATCCAGGAACAGTTAGACGCGATACTGATGGGTATTCCGAACCTGCCCCACGAATCGGTGCCTGATGGAAAAGACGAGGCTGATAATGTTGAAATCCGTCGCTGGGGTGAACCCCGACATTACGACTTTGAAATAAAAGACCACGTTGATGTTGGTGCTGGACTCAATGCGCTCGATTTCGATACGGCCAGCAAACTCACCGGTTCGCGTTTTGTTGTCATGCACGGGCAGATGGCAAGACTGCACCGTGCGCTTACACAGTTCATGCTCGATCTTCATACCAGCGAACATGGCTATACTGAAGTTTATGTGCCATACATCGTCAACAGCGACAGCCTTCGCGGCACCGGGCAGTTGCCCAAGTTTGAAGAAGACCTGTTCTGTGTCGATCGCGATGCCGGCTATTACCTGATTCCGACTGCAGAAGTGCCGGTCACCAATCTTGCGCGTGGTGAAATAATTGATACAGATGATATGCCGTTAAAACTGACCAGCCACACGCCCTGTTTTCGTTCTGAAGCGGGTTCATACGGCAAGGACACACGCGGCATGATACGCCAGCACCAGTTTGAGAAAGTTGAGATGGTGCAGCTGGTGAAGCCGGACGATGCCTGGGAGGCGCTGGAGGAACTCACCAGGCATGCCGAGACCGTGCTGCAGAGACTGGAACTGCCCTATCGCGTGGTAGTCCTTTGCAGTGGCGATATAGGCTTTTCTGCGGCCAAGACCTATGATCTTGAGGTCTGGCTGCCTGGGCAGCAAGCCTATCGTGAGATTTCCTCGTGCAGCTGTTTTACCGACTTCCAGGCGCGGCGCATGCAGGCGCGTTGGCGAAATCCTGAAACCGGTAAGCCCGAGCTTGTAAACACCATCAATGGGTCGGGGCTTGCCGTTGGCCGTAC
The DNA here is from genome assembly GCA_937998645.1 of uncultured Gammaproteobacteria bacterium. GTDB lineage: Bacteria > Pseudomonadota > Gammaproteobacteria > SZUA-229 > SZUA-229 > JABDQW01. The sequence goes on along the minus strand of CALLCZ010000047.1, from coordinate 27,252 downwards.
CCTGGTGGCGATCCTGGAAAACTACCAGCAAGCCGATGGCAGTGTCGTCGTACCCGATGCTTTGAAACCCTATATGAATGGCCTTGAGAAGATCCAGGCAAACTAATCAACGCAAAGGCGCTAAGGCGCGAAGGACACAAAGGGAACACAGGCTGTTATTTATTTGATATAACAAGGTTACTTTTTACCTGAATTCTCACTCGTCTTGGTTTGAATTTTACACACGAATATTTAACTCTTGCAGTGGCCCGATGGCTGTTATTATATAAACCGAATAACGAACTAAACTTTGCGACCTCTGCGTCTTTGCGCCTTTGCGTTGAAAAAATTACCTACAAATCTATACAGTGCCAAAACAGTAGCACTTCTTGATCAGATCGCGATCAATGATTGCGGCATTCCCGGCTATACCTTGATGCGCAGGGCGGGGCAGGCTGTGCTTGATGCACTGCTGGCGCATTATGCGGACGCAAGAACAATCCTAGTATTGTGCGGCGCAGGCAATAATGCCGGTGATGGTTATGTGCTGGCGCGCCTTGCACAGGCGCATGGTCTTGATGTTCGCGTTGTCAGCATGATCGATCCGGGCAAACTGCAAGGTGATGCCAGTCAGGCATGGCAGCATTGGCAGGAATGCGGCGAAACTTTTCCTTATCAGAAAGAATTTACGGCTGATGCCGAGGTGATTATCGACGCCCTGCTGGGTACAGGATTAACACGTGAAGTCGAAGATGACTGGAAGCAGTTAATCAATACAGTAAACCAGTCAGGTATACCCGTGATATCGGTTGATATTCCTTCCGGGCTCAATGCGGATACTGGCGTGATTTCCGGCGCGGCGATTAATGCAAATCACACCGTTACCTTTATAGGTCTCAAGAAGGGTATGTTTACCGGCAGCGGCAAGGCATGCTGTGGTGAAATCAGTTTCGATGATCTGGGGTTGCCGGTAGAAGTCTATGAATCTGTTGAACAGGATGCAGAGCTGCTTTGTCATTCCTCGCAGTGGGCATTATCGCCGCGACGGCATGATATACACAAAGGCAAAAACGGCCATGTCCTGATCGTCGGGGGAAATTATGGCATGCCGGGTTCGGTCATTCTGGCTGCGCGCGCCGCGCTCAGGTCGGGATCGGGTCTGGTATCGGTTGTAACCCGGAACGAGCATATCAATGCGGTTGTTGCGGCATGCCCGGAATGCATGGTTCATGGCAGCGCCAATGGTGAAATAGATCCCGGGCTGCTTGAGAAGGCTGACTACATAGCCGTTGGCTGCGGTCTGGGGAGTGACGCATGGGCGCAGCGCCTGCTATACCTGGTGCTGGATTCGACCATCCCACTGGTGGTTGACGCGGATGCGTTGAATTTAATGGCCGCAAGGGATCATTTGAGCCTCACCGAGGAATGTGTCATTACCCCGCACCCCGGAGAGGCCTCGCGCTGCCTGAATGTGAGAAAGCGTGATATCCAGTATGACCGTTTCCAGGCTACTCAGGTACTCAGGCAGAAGTGCAACGCTCATGTCGTACTCAAAGGCTCAGGTACGATTATTCAGCATAACGGGCTCCCTCAGGTTTGCGCGTTTGGCAATCCGGCCATGGCAACAGCGGGAATGGGCGATGTTCTTACAGGGATGATCGCTTCATTGGCTGCTCAGCAAATTGTTATGGCGGGGGATATAAGCAAGGCAGTGATGGCCGCCGTCTGCCTGCATGCGCGTGCAGGTGATATGGCAGCCTGTGGTGATGATCGCGGCCTGATGGCGACCGATGTTATCGAATATATTCGAGCAGCCGCCAGGTACCGGGAGGAATGACCGGTTCTGTTGAAATGGTCCTGCATTCACAAAGCGAGCTAGAAGACATCGCAGCCCGGCTGGCAGGACATGCTGCTGCAAATCTGATGATCTATCTACGGGGCCCTCTTGGCGCTGGTAAAACGACTTTTGCACGCGGTTTCCTGCGTGGCCTGGGCTATACGGGAGTGGTCAAAAGTCCGACTTACACCCTGGTTGAGCCCTATAGTTTCGATTCAATGATGTGTTATCACTTCGACTTATACCGACTTGCTGATCCGGAAGAGCTGGAATTTACCGGGGCACGGGATTATTTCAATGAATCGTCTATTTGCCTGATTGAATGGCCTGAAAAAGCGGCAGGTTTTCTGGCTGAAGAAGATATCGATTGCGTGCTTGAGCATCATCCTCAGGGTAGAAAAATGACGTTAACTGCCTGTTCTACAAAGGGTGAACAGATTTTGCTACTTTTCAAAGCTGACTAATTACTCTAGCTTAGTGCGCTATGTATATAAAAAATATATAAAAAAGTTATGAAATAGCTTGCAATTTTTTTAAAAATAACCAAACTATAAACACGCGACCATGGAAACGATGATAACTTTCTAGACCTATGAGAAACAATCGTCGACAATTTTTAAAGCATCTGGCAGGACTTGGTGGGGTAGCTACCATGTCCGCTGTTCCTTTCGTGGCCAGGGCGGCAGCTGCAACCAATGTTAAGGATATTCGTCTATCCAGCCATGATGGTTATTTACGCCTGGTATTCGATCTTGATAAGTCTGTTGACCACTCCATATTCACACTGAACAAACCTGAACGAATCGTTCTCGATCTCAAGAACACCAAGATGGTACACGGCATGGTCGATCGTGTCCGTGCTAATTCCATGATTCGGCGTATTCGCAGCGGTGTTCAAAACAATGATGACCTGCGGGTTGTTTTTGACCTGCAGCATGAAGTCAAGCCGAGAAGCTTTATACTCGGCCCATCCGCCAAGTCGGGTCATCGACTGGTTCTGGACCTGCATACTGAGAAGTCGAATCCTGCGGTCACGAAAGAAACCAAGCCGACAAAGAAACAATTACGCGATGTCATAATCGCAATCGACGCAGGGCATGGCGGCAGGGATCCGGGCGCTACAGGTAAAAAAGGCACCAAGGAAAAAACAGTAACGCTGCAGATGGCTCAAAGGCTGCAGAAAAAAATCAACCAGCAAAAAGGCATGAAAGCTGTTCTGACCAGGAAAAATGATCGCTACATGCGTTTGCGCGATCGCATTCACAAGGCGCGTGATTATCATGCTGACATGATGATTTCGCTACATGCCGATTCATTCCCCGATCCACGTGCCAGGGGTTCTTCAGTATATGCACTCTCGGTTGACGGTGCGAGTTCGGAAACGGCGAAACTGCTGGCCGAAAAAGAAAATGCTGCAGACATGTTGTTTGGTGATGTGAACCTGGCTGTCGAAGACGAAATGGTCAAGGAAGTGCTGTTTGACCTGTCGCTGACCGGTAATATCCAGTCAAGCCTGGATATTGGTGATGAAATTCTGAAACAGATCAAGCATGTCAACCGTGTACATAAAAAACAGGTACAGCAGGCCGGGTTTGCCGTGCTGAAGGCGCCGAATATACCATCCGTATTGCTTGAGGCTGCGTTCATATCGAACCCGCGTGAAGAAAAGAATCTGAAGAGCTCAGCGCACCAGAAAAAAGTAGCCAATGCAGTCAGCAAGGGCGTGGCCAACTATTTCGCGCGCAAGGCGCCACCAGGCACGTGGCTGTCTGCCAGTGCGGCAGAATATAAAGTAAGATCTGGAGATACGCTAGGCAGTATCGCTAAAAAATATAAAACCAGTATAGAGAATTTGCGTGCACGCAATGCGATGTACACAAGTAGCCTGAACGCAGGTCAGGTGTTGAAAATCCCGGTGAGTTAATAAGTCAGAGTAACTGGCAACTAATAATAAAACGCTCACATATTCCTGCTTAATGGCCCTGTAACAAGGGCCATTTTTTTTTACAATTATTACCGGGTGATTTGAGTCAGGGTGAAATCGATGCCGCTTTCGAACTGGTCATCAGCGGTAATTTCAAAGGTCGGTTCTTCATCAGCTCTCAAATTAAGTTCGCTCATCTGTTGCCTGGAAACGCGGATGCTGTACTTGCCCAGCGGTATCTTGCTGATCACATAGAAGCCGTCATATTCTGTTGTGGTTGTTTCGATTACTCGGTTACGGTCATCGATTACTTCAACTGTAACGCGACCTGCGGGTACCGTTCTTCCATTTCTTGTTAGATATACCGTTCCATCGATTTCGCCGCTGGTGAAAATCGGGAAATCGAGTTGCATCGCCTGACCCGGTCTGGGCACGATGCGCATACCCTCCAGCGCAGGTGTCCATAACGGATCCTCCAGTGTCGATATGGCTATAGCAAGATTGACGGGTACGTATTCCAGAAGACCGGTCATAAAGGCGATACCGGATTCGTTAGTGCGTACCTGTTGATAGCCGTTATTGACAGTGAAGCCAACATTTTCGATAGCCTCATCGCCTTCATTGAAGATGCCATCCTCGTTGTTATCCAGGAAGACACGAGCAGAGACGCTGCCCCTGCCGGCAATGGCCAGTGCATGGGGCACCCATCTGTTCTCTCTGGGTTCTCTGCCCAGTCCAATCGAGAATCTTGCATCCAGGCTTACAACACTGTCAGTGTTGTATCTCAGGCCTGCTGACAGGTTGAAGCTGCCGACAGACTTGGATGCGGATGCGCTGAGTTCTGTCAGATCTGCGCGTAATGAATGATTTAAGCCATAGGTGAACTGATAATCTTTGTACAGTGGTGGCCTCAATGTGAAGTCAACGTTAGTAATCTCCGACTCAGGCTGGAACTCATAATTCAGTGTTCCGCGCAATCCGTAGCTTTTGTAATTACTGCTGATACCCAGGGTGCCAGTAAAAATATTCTGAATATCCGAGTTCTGTACATATTTCAACAGGTTGCTGAGCGACAAACCGTATGTTTGTAATGAAATCAGATTATTAATTTCGTTGCGGTCATTACCTGATTCAAAATCAGACATAATCAGTTCAAGACTGAAGGGTATGCGCGGAATAAAGCTTGGGGGTATAGACGTATCGATCCTGAATTCTGTTTTGTCCTTGAATTCCTGCTGCGTTAACCTGTATTCTTCGCTGAAGAAATGATTCAGGATTGTGTGATTGAACTTGATTGATGTATCACCAATCCCGGTCTGTATGTCAAAATCCAGGGCTTCACCGCCATCGATGTCATCGATCAGGTCGAGGGTTATAAAAAATGACTCCCAGAAGCTGCGTAAACCGGCTTGAATATAGTTATGCTGTTCCACCGTCGTGGTATTTACATCCAGTGGTATGCTGGCGCCGATGAAACTTGCTGATATCTGGTTACTCAGGCCAACATCATACTGTGCCGTAGCCCGGTTACCTCCGCGTTCATTGCCGGATACTAGTGCGCGATAGAAGTGCTCACCTTTCTTGGTGAGCGATTGTCCAACTTCAAAGAACTCTTCCTGTTCCCGTACCTGTCCCTGTGGGCCGTAAAACACCAGGCGAAAATAGTTTTTACCATATAAAAGCGGTATATCAGCGAAATCATACTGCCCATCGACGGCCACTGACTGGTAACCAATAAGCCTGTCATTTTGATAAAGCTCGACTTCCCATCCTGGCAGCAGGTCGCCCCTGAATCTTTGCCGGTCGTATTCGTCCTGCCTGCTTAGAGCGAAACTGCTGACAAGCGCTCCCGGCTCCTGTTTGCCCGGTATGGTCAGGTTTTTAAGACGCGGTTCAGAAATATATCCAAGCGCGTATTCCGTCGCCCGGGCAACTCCAAGAAGTTCACTTTCGGGGTCTTTTTTGCCAAGCGTGAAACGAAAGTCATTCAGTTCATCATCATCTGAAACAAACAGATACAGCGATGATGACATGTTCAACAGATCAGCTGTTGCGAAGGTGGTTGAGCGGAATGTATTAGTTGATTGGCCATCACCCTGTCTTCTCGATGCGTCAAATGTCTGGTCTATGAATGGAATATTCCACATATCGTAAGGCTCGTAATGATGTGGATAATAGGGTTGTTCCTCGGCAAGACGTGCCCTTGTTTTTGCTATACGTTCTTCACGTTCCATTTTGACCAAGAAAGGAAAAGGGTTTTCTGAGGTAATCTTGACAGTGGAAGAAAACAGGTCAGCATTTATTTTGATATCAAACCATTTAGATAGCAGGCTGGCATCAACATAAATATCGTCGTCGAGTACATATACAAACTTGTTATTATAGGACTGTGTTTCGCCTCTAATAATGACTTCATTTCGCGATGTGTCGAGGAACAAGGTATTATTTTCCTTGAATAAAAAACCCTGTGCAACTCCATCACCCGGATTGACGTCTATCGCAAGATCCAGAATCTCGGCAAGAGCCCCCATCGGGATCAATAGCATGTCCTTGCGTTGATATGCGGCTATAACATCTTCCAGGCGGTATAAATCGACGCGCATTTCAAGAATACGCAGATCGTCATCACGAGGTGTCCAGTTCTCTTTATCTTCGGCAGAACAAACCAGTGTTGAATATGAAGTCAACAGAAGTGACAGTATTGTCAGACGAACGAAGTGCACTGACATTCGCTCCCGTAATCATCTTAGGGGATAGCGAGTCGTGACTCGGCTAGTAATCCGGTTGTTTCGTCTTTACCGGGTTCCAGGTAGGTTATATGGAGCTCGCCTTTAGACAGGTTAAGGCCGACAGGTATTTGCAGTCTAATATCAACAGATCTGCTGGCAAGAGGTGTGTAAACAGCGACACCATTGATCAGGCCAAGGGCAACAGTTTCACCGCCTTCAGCTGGTGTAAAATACACACGGATGTCACCATAGGCAGAACCGTTGCCTTGACGGTTAATTTTCAATGACAGGGTTTTATCTGCTTTAACGGTATTGGCCTGCTTCAGCTCGAAATTGCTCAGGCTGACAGTTGAACTTACATCACCCTGGCGAACGATAACCGGAATGGTAATTCCAATAATGGGTATCAGCTCAACAGAGAGGCTCTCGGTGTTCTTGTTTGACAGCTTGTTAATATCGCTTGTGGCTGGATCGGGCAGTGTCTGAAATAGCATGTGAGAGCGATATTCACCATCTTGCGTGTTACGCTTCTTGCGCAGCATGAGCCTGACTGTCTGTGCCTGGCCAGGGGGAAGTGTGACCTGTCGCGGGGAAAAACGTACTATCTCATCAGAATACATGCCGGCTTCATTTTCTGGTACATCTTCGAAATCACCGTCTGCTGTCATGTTTCTGCGCACAAAAGAAATTCTGAAACGGCCGGTTTCAGAACCGTTGTTAACCAGGTTGACCTGCTTTGTTCTATCATTGCCTTCAAAAACAATACGGGTGGGGGTCACCATTAACTGTCCTGCTGCGAAGGCATTACTTGAATTGAATAATGCTGATGCAACTAATGTGATCAAGCAGATAAGCTGTAGATTTGTCCGGCGAAAGTGTGCAAACCCGGAAATTATTGAAGCTGTTATCATTTGATGATCTTGATTTTTATTATTATTCATTATCATTATTATTTTGTAACATCTCCAGATGTATATCCGGAATGTTAGCATTAGCCCACAATGAGTAATCGGGACCAGCAAATGCTGGTCCCCATTTTTCTCTCAATAAACGCAATCAGTTATAATTCACCGTGATTGGGTATGTGCCCTGATAGGTGCCTACTAATTGTCCTGCTCCAATATTCAAAGTAGCGCCTACATTCATTGTCTCGCCAGCAGCCGATGCGATTCCAGTCGATCCAGTTTGCTGAAAGTTAGTGACAGTCATTGTGGCAACATTGCCAACGGTTTCAGTGATGACTATGCCAAGGGGGCCAGGTAGGGTAAGCGTATAGGCCTTGCCGTCTGCACCGGTAATGGTGTACTGTCCGGCCTGCTCGCCGCCGCCAGCAAGTATATCAGCACCGGCGGTTGCGCTGCGTGCTCCACCAGGAGTCATAACAACGGTACCGGCGCCTGATTCTGATACATCACCAAAGTTCAGCCCGCCGTTATCTTCGGAAATGGTCAGGCCCTGTATTACCCTGGCTGATGCGTTTGCAGTTACGGATGCTGCAGATACAGCAGATGTGTAAATACCTGCTGATAATGCCGCTGCCCCTGCTGCAATTAGAAATTTGTTATTACGGATCATGATCTGTTTCTCCAATGTCAATGATTAATCATCTTTAAACTATTATTATTTTTAATCATTTTGACGTTCATTCCATTTATCTATAGCTAAAGAGTATAGGGTTCATCCGGTCCTGTTCAAGCAATTGCGGTCAATTTTGTGAGCAAATTCAAAAGCCTGAATAACCTGTCCGATTATTTCTAGTTGTATTCGACCGTTGTTGCCATAGTGCCCTGGTAAGCGCCAAAAGGCTGAAAACTGCCTACATTCATGGTGGCGCCAACATTTAAATTCTGCCGCCCACCTGGATCGAGTTGGCCATTTGTAGAGGGCATACTCACGAAGTTATCAACAGTCATGCTGTCACCTGCCGGGCTGGTTATCACAATCGAAGTCGGCAGGGTGATGATGTAAAACGCATTTGGATCGCCCGATACTTCAAATTTAGCCGGTGTCCCGGAGGTGTTTGAATTCACCGTGGCACCACCCGTAGAAGTTCTTGAGCCATCTACACCGATACTTACCGTACCAGGAATCGAACTGGCACCGATATCACCGAATACGATTCCGTTTTGCGCTACCAGGTTAATGGTAGATACAATGTTGGCATCAACAGTTGTGGCTGCCGTTGCAGCCTGGGCGTAGGGTTGACTACCGAACGCAAGGACAGTCATGATGAATGCCGGCATCATGACTGGCAGCTCCATTCTATACAGCTGTGATTTTGAGATTGTCCGTGTTGTCATAGTATTAAAATAGCCGAGTACTATAAGTATTCTCTAATTTAGCGATAAAGTGTTGTTTGTCAGTGATTAACGGCTTGTATTAATGGCTAAAATCAACGGTGAACGCGGTTGTATACGGCCCGTCGGTCTGCCCGGCTGTCGAGTTCAGGCTGGCGCCCACGGTGACCCTGGTCGCTACGGCCGGTGCGGTCAATTTAAACTTTCCTGCCGGGTTTTTGGTGAAATTATTCGCAGCCATCGATGCAGGGCCGGTCAATGTTGCAGTGCCGGGTACCGTCACCGTAATGTTGCGTTTTTCGCAGCCGTCCAGCGTTGTCCAGACATCATAGGCGGCCGCAGAGACTGTACCGCCGGCGAGCAGAGGGCCTGTTGTCGTTCTGGCGCCTGCTGTATCAACCGTGATGGTTCCGGCGACTGCACCTTCGTAATCACCAAAGTTCAGATTGGTCACCAATGCGGCTTGAAGGGCGGCATTACACTCCGCCTTGGACGGGGGCCTGGCTGCCATGGTTGCATGGCAGAATAACAGGGCTGTAAACAGAAATGTTGTAACTGCAGCGTTATTTGTTGACAGTGCTCGCATGATTTTATTGTTGTGTTTGATTACCGCGAACAAGTCTTATGTGTTTGGGCCGTTCTTTCAAGTCGTTTAATGCAATGCCATTACGAAAAAGCACATACCAGGCAAAGTTTTCACTATGGGGGTTTTCTGTTGCAGTCCAGTACCAGCTTGGGACGGCTTCAGGAAAGTAGGTCTTGTCAATAGTGGCTTCTTTTGCAGTGTTGTTGTAATCGACCAGTGTTTCCATCTCTTCCCTGGTTGGCAAACGCCAGTCAGAATATCCGCATAATTTCTGCACGTTCATCGCACGTACATAGCTGTAGGTATCACATTTGACGCCGCCCTTGCAGCGCCCGCCATCGCTGACGCCCTTGTTTTCACCAATGTTGTTGCGGAGCCATGTATATGTATAATCCTTATCGCGAATACCTCCATCATTCTTCTTAACCTCCCATGTGAGCCTGCTGCTTTTGTCCTCAACGCACTCCCACTTGTCGGCCTTTGCGTCAAGAGGTTGGCCGGAATTTGCAATCTTTACGAATCCTGCGGCTGTAATGGCTGTAAGTGTTGTGGCTGTATTGGTCTTGATGTCCTCATTTGCGGAAGTTGCTGACTGCCCGGGGGCTTGTGCCGGTGTTGCCGCTGCAAGTGCGAGTGCTGCTGGAAAAGCCATCTGTTGGGAAATTGATTCGGCTTTGGTTGTTGTCGGGACCGGCACTGCTGAGGGCTCATTGACTGCTGCTGAAGGCGCCTGTGCCGGATGCGGCTTGTTGTCCGTCGCAGCAGCTGTTGTTAATCCAGGTGTGTCTGGATCACCACAGCACGCAGGAGCCTGCACGGGTAGTAAAAGTGTCAGCATGATAATTAGAGCAATAATTGCATTCCGCGTGCTTGTTTTGCTGACCAGGCGATTGCAGAGAATGTCGTTTTCGATGCGAAGATACATGCGCGGATTGCCGCTAACATCACGATTTACGGAAACCATGGCGCGGTCGGGAACAGCGCGCAACTGTAGCAGCTCAGTTATGTCAGTGCTGCAGTACGTAAATTGTTGTTTGGATGCCGCCATTAATTAACTTGCCTGTATGAAATAGCGCAGCCGTTTTATGAGGCTGTTACGGACAGTGTTTGGTGATTTAATTTTGGCTATTTATTATTAGTATTGCTGGATTAAAGCAAAATATGCTGAATAGTGGTTACAATTCATAATATTTATGTAACGAAATGTAGTGAACGCCTGATAAATGGTGCAAATTTTTATATACTTCGAGTGCTGTGCGGTGATTAAGCAGGGTAAATAATAATTAGAACATCAGGATAAGAAGAACCGCTTTTACAGTTTGCAATTATTATCACTTTTCTGGCTGGAATCAGGCTTGCCTGATGAGCAGGGAATCATGCCTGATGCCGATATGGGAGATTTTTCAATGTCTACATATCCGGTACCCGATCTGAGATCACGATTAAAGAATTCAAACGCACAGAGCCAATAGTATATATATTGCATCTGCCGAGTTTATCGGGAGTAGTGCAGGGCATGAGAGAATGAAATATCGCCTGCGTATTTAACATTCGGGCAGAATTAGAAACTTGAGCAATTAGAAGTCACGGTTGAATATTTTGACTATAACGGTGGTAGGGCTATGTCGGCAAGCGCACTGACTGGAATGTCAGCACTTGTTGTTGATGATGAAGAGTTCATGCTGGATTTTCTCTGCATGGCTGTAGAGAAGTCGGGTGTAGGTAATGTGGTTTCAGCCACCAGCGGCGTTGAAGCGCTTGACCAGGTTGAAGACAGGCAGCAGGTGTTTGATATTATTGTCTGCGATTTACAAATGCCGGGAATGGATGGTATCGAGGTAATAAGGCAGCTCGCCAATGATGGTTTTAGCGGCGGGATTATCCTGGTCAGTGGTAAAGACAAGCGCGTTCTGAAGACGGCGGAGAACATGGCTGAAGTCCGGGGGCTCAAGGTCATTGGCAGTCTTTGTAAACCGATGCCTGTTCACGAAATCATATCTTTGATGAATAAATATGCAGTGGCGGAACAGCATGCTTCCTGGGCCATCTCGAATGTAACTGCCAATGAGCTGGATGCTGCTATTCGATCAGGTGAAATTACAGTTAACTACCAGCCTCAGGTTGATAGCAAAACAGGCGTTGTCAAGAGTGTAGAAACACTGGCACGCTGGTTTCATCCTGAAAGAGGCATGATTACCCCCGATATATTTATAGATATAGCTGAACGTCATGACCTGATAGATGCGCTCGCAGAATCTATTATTATGCAGGCAACCCAGCAGGGCTCAATCTGGCATAAACAGGGCATCGACCTCAGTGTGGCTATCAATATTTCCCTGTATAATCTGCGCCATCTGGATTTCCCGGATCGAATTACAGATATCGTCAATCAGGCAGGCATGGACATCAAAAAGCTGGTAATCGAAATTACCGAGAGCCGACTGGTCCAGGACCTTGGAACATACCTCGATATACTTAGCCGCCTGAGGCTCAAGGGGCCATTACTTTCAATTGACGATTTTGGTACCGGATATGTGTCCATGGACCACCTCAAGCAGATGCCTTTTGGAGAGCTCAAAATAGACAGGGCATTTGTAAATGGCGCTTATAAAGATGATACAGCACGCGCCATTCTGCAAAGCAGTGTCAGTCTGGCGAAACAACTGGAGATGACCGTTGTTGCAAAAGGCGTGGAAGTAAAGGAAGACTGGGACCTGGTGTCAGAACTGGGCTGTGATATGGTTCAGGGCTATTACATTGCGCCGCCTATGGATGTTGAGACATTTGACGCCTGGCTGCTCAACAGGTGTAAATAAACCACAAAGAAGAAGCACCTCGATTTAATAAGAACCTGACACAGAAAAGATACTCTCGCAGAGACGCTGAGCACGCAGAAGTGAGATGTGTTTTTTGCAAAGAGAATATCATCTATCATCTTTATTTGCGCCCTCTGCGAGATAACAGGATTTTAAATCTACAGTAAAGATGTGCCGACGATGTGAAATCTGACAGTGTTTTCAGATCAAATACGAAACACTATGGGTTAGATTGGACGTCGCGATATGTTTTATCGGGCAACCATTTCATGACAATCTCAAGCAAAGAGTCGTGAGTGAAAGGTTTGCTCAGATAATCATTCATGCCGGCTTCACGACATTGTTCCATGATGCCTTCCTGTATATCAGCTGTTAATGCAATAACCGGGATTTGCGAGTTATCTGAAGCTTGCTGGCGAATCTTTCTTGTTGCTTCAAATCCGTCCATAGTGGGCATCTGGCAATCCATTAGTACAAGATCAAAGTTGCTGTCTTTTAATGCTTGCAACGCCAGTTGGCCATCATTAACAGCTATGACTTCACATCCGGCTGATTCGAGCATGGCAGAGGCTACTTCCTGGTTTATCATGTTGTCTTCAGCCAGCAGAACTCTGGAGTTCAGAACTATTTCGTCTGCAAAGGCCTGATCCGATCCGGTTGTGGTGTGCGCCTGTTCAGTTTCTGTGTTCAGTTCTGGAATCTTTCGCTGCAGCCGGAGTATTATACAGAAGCTTGAACCCTGGCCTGGCATGCTTTGCACATCGATTTCGCCCCCCATCATGTTGATTAGCTGTTTTGTGATTGCGAGCCCGAGACCGGTACCGCCAAACTTTCTGGTGGTTGAATCATCCTGCTGTGTAAAGTCATCGAAGATATATGGAAGGGCTTCAGGTGTTATGCCGATTCCGGTATCACGTATTTCTATTTTGAAATAGATATCGCTTTCATCCTGGGAGATTTTTTCCACCCGAACCAGCACGTCGCCTTTTTCAGTGAACTTGACAGCATTACCAAGAAGGTTGATTAATATCTGGCGCAGACGATGTACATCTCCAATGAGTTGATAATCCATATCAGGAATGTCAGTAAGCAAATTCAGATTTTTACTGCGTGCCTCTTCGGAAACAATCTGGATCACTTCTTCAATCGTGTCCTTAAGATTGAGATCAACCTGTTCCAGCTTTAAATTATTGGACTCGATTTTTGAGAAATCAAGAATATCATTAATCAGGCTGAGTAAGTTCTTGCCGGAACGAATTGCGTTTTCTGTGAAGCCGTGTTGTCTTTCAGTCAGCTGTGTATTAAGTAATAATTCCAGCATTCCCAGAATGCCATTCATTGGTGTACGCACTTCATGGCTGATGGTAGCAAGGAATCTGCTTTTAGCTATATTTGCAGCTTCCGCAGCCTGCTTGGCTTCAAGCAGGTCCATCTCGGCCTGTTTCTGTTCTGTATCATCTCTTCCGTAAACATTAACGTATTTGCGTGCACTGCGTGGCACAAAGCGTAATGTGTAGTGAGTTGTGCCTACGGAAACTTCAATCTCCTGATATTGTTTATGCTGCAGGACGTTATTCACGAAGTCTTTTATATTTTTCGGCACATAATCACCGATTGCGGTTTTCCAGTCGTCGACGATTTTCATTCCGGGGTCGTTGCTGTAAAGCAACCTTCCAGCGTGATCTATTCTCATGATGGGGTCAGTGTTTTCTTCTGAAAATGCTGCACGTGCTGCATATCCTTTCAGTTCCAGTTGACGTATTCTGTTGGTTTTCATGTTGTGCCATGTCGAGATAATGGCAATGTAAATTATCAGGCAGCTCAAGACTATAAATAGAATCCAGAAATAATGGATATCAGCGATGCTGACCTGTCGTGTGATATTCAACTCGGTAGCCTGCCCGTAGAGGTTTAGGTCGCGTTTATAGTTCAGTACCGGCAATATAGAAGGTTTTTCCCCGGCCTCATTCACGTTGCTATATGTGTATTCGAAGTAATGTTCTACTCCAGTGCGCTTCTGGTTGAGTGAGATCTTTAATTGTGTTGTGTCTTGTACTGCATTGCTAAGCAGGCTTTCAGCGCCGACTTCCATCGCAATTGCACCATTAAACATTGCAAGCCTTTCATGTTCACTGGTTGGGGCATAGCGTCCCTGGTACACTGCTTTGAAAACCATGATTCCACCATCACGGTTTAATAAATTGGAAACCGAAGATGCAACGCCACTGCCTGTTCGTGTCGCATTCATTACTGCGTATGCCAGGTCCGGGTCGGAAAGGACGTTGTATCCAAGTAAAGATCCCATGTGGGGCAGCAACGGTTCGATTATGTTGATAATTAGATATTCCGGTCGTTGCTCGGCTTTTATCAGGCTTCCGTCTGTGGTGGATTCAGTTACGCTGAAATGAAAATATCCCCGGTCCCGCATTTCTTCTTCAAAATCCGTTCTGCCTGCATGATCCAGCTTGTGCAGAGACACGGCAGAACGAATATAGGGGTATGCACTCAGTAGTTCCTGTGCAAAAGTGGAAAACTGTACCTCACTGACATTATCACTTGCCTGGTGAAAGCCGGCGAGCGAAGTCAATACGGCTTCCAATGTGCTGTAACGACGAGCGATCTCTTCATATACAAGCTCGGCCTTCGCTTGAAAGTCATCTTGCACATGAGATAAAACGATTTTAAATGTGAGCAATCCAGCAAGCATGCATAATACGATACCTACAACCCAGATCAGTACATGCTGCTGAGTTGTGAAAGTGGTTTGTGTTAAGTGTTGGTCTTTATGCACGGCTCTCTCAAATGAGTGTTGTCAAAACTTACTGCAGATGCTTGGACTTGAGTATAAGTCCTTCCGGGAGCAACATATTCCCTGCCTGTAACAACGACGAGTTCGTCCAGATGTCCCATTTCCGGTTCGGTATTATGGCAATTTTTGATATTTCCACGCCGGCCAATATGCTCAGGGCTGCCTGAGCAGCCCATTCCCCTTGCTCTTCAGGGACCTTGGTAAAGCCAAGCATGGTATATGGCATCATCCAGTCATGGTTGGTTACGCTCAGCTTTTTGCTTCCTGTCTTGATGGTGTTTATAACGTGCTCACTGTTCCAGTCATGTATACCCGAGTTGCTACCTACAATGATAAAGTCATATTGCTGTGCCCTGGTATATGAGTCTAGCCAGTCATGCATGGTATCAGCCAGCGCCGAGTCCAGATGAATATCATACTTACCAAGGGCTTTTTCAAATCTGTCCAGGTTCTTTTTTTCGGTAACGGTATCTGCGCCGAGGTAAATAGCTCTTTTGGCGTCAGGTATCAAGTCCTTGACTTTTTCAAGTAGTGGATAAATAGGCGCAACTTCAACCATGCCGGTTACATTGCTGTATGGGAAGCCGTATTCATCCGCTGTCCAGTTAATGCCGCAGAATACAAATGGGATTTCGTGATCCTTAAAATGTGCCTGTATAACGTATTTTGCTGCATTATCGTCAGCAGTGATTACTATATCGGGTTTCCAGCTATCAATGATCTGTTTAACTTCCAGGCCTGCTTTTCTCATGTGTTCGGGATGCTTGTTGCGTTTTGTGTCCATATTGAATTGCTTGATCTCGCACTTGCCTTCCAGAGTAGATCGTATGCCACGTTCTACACCGTCTGACCAGGCATAACCCGGATGATAAGATGAAACAAACAGGCACTTGTCTGCCAGTACCGTTAGCGGAAAAATACTTGCAAATAGTAGCAACAGGGTAAAAAAGTGTACTGTAAAGCCCAGGTAAAACAAGTAGGGTTTGTTATCGGGATGAAAAGCTATATATGGGTTTTTGAGTTTCATAATTGTTTTCATATTTATATTATCAATTACAGGTTAATGCTTGAAAAATAACGCGGTGTAATCAGGCAATATCACAATACGGCCTGGCCGTTATACCGCAACCGGTGGGTTTTTTCTGCCTTGTGGAAAATCGGAATGCGCCAGAGTTGCATTATTACTGATATCGTCAAAGTGTGAGAAGGTATCAGGAACAGTTGAAAATCGCTGCACTATTTTGCCGAAATCGGTTTTTTCTGTCCAGAATTTGCCCGGCTTGAATTCAGGCGCTGCTGAATGTTTCTGGCGACGTTGATTACTCTGAATCGCTCGCGTGATCGGATATATTGCAACAGCGAGTTCGGTGAAAATTCGTGTGTTAATGGGTTGTACGGTTCAGTGTATGAACGTCAGAGTATACAATGAATTAAACTAATGAGTTGAGCCGTTGTATTCCACAGCCACCGTCAGCTGGTATCCCTTATTTCTAATCGTCTTTATAAGAGCGGGCTTTTTCGGGTTTTTCTCAATTTTTTTTCTGAGTTTTGCTATCGCCATATCTGCTGAGCGATCCAGTGGCGACCATTGGCGTCCGGATATCATATTCAGGATTTCATCTCGGCTTATAGCAACGTTGGGGCGCCTGACAAGAGCTGACAACAGCTTGTATTCACTGTTGGTGATATCGACAGCTTCGCCTTCAGGCGAACGCAGTGTCTGGTTGATGAGGTTGAGTTCCCAGCCAGCAAATTTTGCCACGGTTTTTGTAGTTTGATGATATGTGTCCAGTTTTGCGCGGCGAATGACCGAGTGTATTCTCGCAAGCAGTTCCTTTTCCTCGAATGGCTTGGTTATGTAGTCGTCAGCGCCTATCTCGAGTCCGTTAACCTTGTCTGAAACATCGGCTTTTGCTGTTAGAAAGATAATAGGTATATCCGAGAGCGCACGTATTTCTCTGGCCAGGGTCATGCCATCTTTACCGGGAAGCATGACATCAAGAAGTAGCAAGCTGATGGAGCTGTCCTGGATTCTCTGACTTATGTCTTCGCCTGTAGTGCTGGTTGTGACTTCATAACCACCTTTTTCCAGATACCTGCTTAAGAGACGGCAAAGTCGCTGATCATCATCAACAATATGTATTTTGCCTTTGTTCACTGAAACATCTCTGATTTTGTGGTGGGAAACAGCAGATAAACAGGAATACAAAATTATGTCCTTCAAATAACGTTAGATTCGGCTCCTGTATATCAAAAATACATATAAGGGGCAAGCCGCGGAATCAATATTTTCTCAATGGAATATGAAAAATATCAATATTTTATCTGGATGTAAGTATTTGCCATTTTATTTTCACATTTAGGGATTTAAATCCTAAAGATTATCCGGCTCCGGCCGCCAGGCTCCTGTTTCTGGCATCACTGATTTGACACTGCCTCCATGGCGCATCCGAGCCGGCTCCGTCATGAGCATGCTGTTATATACCGGGTGCGCGGGCCGGCTACTGGAGTTGTATAACCAGTACGCAGTCAAGCGGATTGTAAAATATCGCTTATTCGTTCCAGCAGGTCATCTTTGCTATATGGCTTGAGTAGCAGCTGGAAAGAAAGGTCCTTAGCTGGTTGCAGCTGCCGTACCTCTTTTTCTGCAGCCGTAGTAAGAAGGACTTTCAGTTGTGGGTATTTGTTAATAGCCCAGTTAGCCAGGTCACGCCCGTTCATATCACCTGGCATCAGGATATCGGTGAACAAAATATCAATGTCATTGTTGTTTTCCAGCTGGTGCATTGCTGATGCGGCATCTTCTGCTTCTAATATGTCGAGTTTTAATTTATTCAAACATCGTACAGCGAATTGTCGAACATCGGGACGATCTTCAACAACCAGAACGGTTGCATCACCAGCAGGGGGAATTATTATTTTGGCATTTTCTTCCTGTTTTTCCCGTTTGCCGCCGTAGACAGGGAATAGCATCTTCAGGCAGGTCCCTTCACCAGGGGTGCTGTCTATTATCAGCTCGCCTCTTGACTGACGCATAAATCCGTAGACCATACTAAGGCCGAGACCAGTGCCTTCATTCTTGCTGGTAGTGAAGAAAGGTTCTGTGGCATGTTGTCGAACCTCCTCAGTCATCCCTGTACCTGTATCTTTGATTGATATGCAGACTAATTGATCTGTAACATCTTTGTCAGCCTTCACGCTTCTTTGCTCGGGTGGTGCCTTTATCAGTTCAGCCTTGATTGTTATTTTTCCGCCATCAGGCATGGCGTTTCTGGCATTGATAAGAATATTTAACAGAGAGCTTTCGAACCTGGTTGCATCAACCAGAATGTCAGGCAGCCTTTTTTCAGATTTTATTTTTAGTTCTATGTTGTCACCCAGGGTATTTTTGAATAACTTGCCGAATGTCTTGATTGCTTTTTTAACGTTTAAATATTCCTGCACCAGTGATTTTTTTCTTGAAAATGCCAGTAACTGCCTTGTCAGGTTTACACTGTCCTGGACCGCAGAGTATGCATCATTAAGTATTTCCATGTCTTCATCACTAACGTCATAGTCTTTAACCAGGCTCTCGTTTAGTAATTCTAGATTGCCTTTTGCGATGGTCATCAAGTTGCCAAAATCATGGGCAACACCGCTTGTTAACTGTCCTATGGCTTCCATTTTATGATTGTGTGTTTCCTGTGCCTGCTTCTTCATTCGTTCTGTTATGTCCTGAACGATACCGTTTACCTCGGTCAGATTGCCGGCATTATCAAGTGTGCCGACCGCCTGCTGGTAAACCCAGCGTGTCTTGCCATCGGGCAGGATGATGCAGTGTTCAATACTTTCTGTATTCGCAGAACTGAAAACAGTTTGTTTGAATTGCTTCAGCCTTTCGTAGTCATCTTCAGTTACTGCATGATAAAAATGGTCATAAGACGGGATAAAGCTTCCGGGTTCATAACCATAAATTTGATACAGCTCGTCAGACCATGAAAGCTGCCCTGTTTTTGCATTCCAGAGCCAGTTGCCTATATGCCCTATGTGTTGCGCCTGACGAAGCAGGTATTCGCTATGATGCAGCTTTTCTGTGAGTAAATAGCGTGACAAAACACCTCTCAAGCGCAGGCAGGATATGTAGAGTGTTTCCTGCTCTGATTCGGTCCATGGTCTGGTGTTGGTGCATCTATGTAAGATGATGAACCATGAATGGTCGTTGTGCACATGCAGTGCTTTTAACAACTGATGATGCACCTGGCCTTTGCTGATGAAGCCTGATGAAGGTGATTCATCATCACGGGAAGAAACCAGTGGATATTCGTTAGTATTCGACCAGTGTAAATTTTCTTTTCCAATATCTTCAGCAAGCGTGCCATGATGGTTATCAATATTTATGCAGTTACCCCGCTGTGCTTCAGAGACAACATCGAGTTTGTTATATTCATTATCAAGAGATGTGATGATAAAGGCGCGATCTGCTGAAAAAATATCCAGCATCTCATGCAAAATACCTTTTAGTAAGGTTTCCTTGTTTTTGCTTTGTGTAAGTACGCGAGAGATCCTTTCGGTATGCTGCAGGCTTAATTCGCGTTGCTTCAGGGCGACGATGGCATTCCTGGCCTTGAGAAGATACTGAATACGATACGGGAAAGTGTCCCAGTTAATCGGTTTGCTGATAAATGCTGTGGCGCCTAATTGAAATGCTTTTTCTATAGATGCAGAATCATCCAGTCCGGTTACCATAACAATTGATATTTTTGTGTCGCCGGTAAGTCTGCGGATTTCAGAACACACTTCAAAGCCGCTCATGCGGGGCATTTTTACATCGAGTAATACCATGTCAGGTTCTGATGCTTTAATGGCTTCTAATGCTGCAGGGCCGTTATCGACTTCTTCAATTTTGTAGCCGTCTTCGCTGAGGGCCTCATACATCAGCAGGCGCATGGTCACGTCATCGTCAACGATGAGTATTCGTGGTTTAACCGGTGTGTTCTGAATGTCTGTCACAGTCTGTCTTTATCGCAGAAATATCCTGAATTGTACATCGGTATATTCATTAGCGATGGAACCTATATATAATGTATCCCCATGTCCAATCGTATACACGTAATGTCCGATCATCTGGTCAACCAGATCGCTGCAGGCGAGGTGGTGGAGCGGCCGGCTTCGGTCGTCAAGGAACTGTTAGAAAACAGTCTCGATGCCAAAGCGAGTCGTATTGAAGTCGATGTGGAGCAGGGTGGTATCAAGTCGATTCGAATTCGAGACGATGGTTTTGGTATTCACAAGGATGATCTTAAATTATCGCTGTCATCACATGCAACAAGTAAAATCAATAGCCTGGAAGACCTGGAGCATGTAAAAAGTCTCGGTTTCAGAGGTGAAGCCCTGCCCAGTATTGCCTCGGTCAGTCGCTTGAGTCTGACATCTCGCTGGCGTGACGAAGCTGAGGCCTGGAGTATCAACACCTCATCGATTGATAAATTCGATGTCAGGCCGGCCGCGCATGCCGGCGGCACTACAGTTGAGGTCAGGGATCTTTTTTATAATGTTCCGGCACGCAGGAAATTCCTGCGTGCCGAGAAAACGGAATTTGCCCATCTCGAAGATGTCGTTAAAAGAATCGCATTGAGTCACTTTAATGTCGATATCACGCTGCGGCACAATAATCGTGCTGTCAGGCAATTACGCAAAGCCGATGACCGCCTGCAACAGGAAAAGCGAATAGCGGGTGTCTGCGGACCCGCCTTTATCGAAAACGCGGTTTTTATCGACTATGCCATTAATGAGCTGAGGCTGTGGGGCTGGGTAGGCCGGCCGACGTTCTCACGCAGCCAGGCTGACATGCAGTATTTTTACGTCAATGGTCGCATGGTTCGTGACAAACTGGTGACTCACGCCATACGCCAGGCCTACCATGATGTGCTTTACCATGGCAGGCATCCAGCCTATGTGCTGTTTCTCGAACTCGACCCGTCCACGGTGGACGTCAATGCGCATCCGGGAAAACATGAGGTGCGTTTCAGGCAAAGCCGAAGCGTGCATGACTTTATATTTCGTGCAATCCATAAATCACTTGCTGATTTAAGACCGGATGACGCCGATAACCACCTGAACGCTGCTGTGTTTGATACCGGCCTGGCCACGCCAGCACATCACGGTGGCCAGGCATCTGTGCACTCGCGTGCAGCCGACCCATATACCCGGCAGGCACCGTTGTCGCTTGCGGTCGCCGAGCAAATGTCCTGTTATAGACAGATGAATGCAGCTGCGCTTGACCTTGAAGGCATGTCGCAGCACGAGGCAGAGTCAGAACAGGTTCCGCCATTGGGCTACGCACGTGCCCAGCTACATGGTATCTATATACTCGCTGAAAATGTCCAGGGACTGGTACTGGTCGATATGCATGCGGCACATGAACGCATTACCTATGAGCGCCTCAAGCGGTCCCAGCAGGATAGCGGTATACAGACACAGCCCCTGTTAGTGCCGATCACTATCGATGTCAGTGAAAAAGAGGCCGCCCTGGTTGAAGCCAGCCCCGAAATCTTCGCCGAACTGGGGCTGGAAGCCGATCGCTCCGGACTTGAGAGCGTGCGAATTCGCCAGGTACCGGTGGTGCTCGCACAGGGTGATAGCGAGGCGCTGTTGCGGGACGTTTTATCGGACCTGGTCAAACATGGCAGCAGTACACGGATTCATCAAGCCCTGAATGAAGTGCTCTCGACCATGGCCTGCCATGGCTCGGTGCGCGCCAACCGTAAACTCACGATTCCGGAAATGAATGCCCTGTTAAGGGACATGGAGCGCACCGAGCGCAGCGGGCAGTGCAACCATGGCCGCCCGACCTGGGTCCAGCTGTCGATCGAAGAGCTCGACAAGCTTTTCCAGCGTGGTCGTTGACGCATACGACTAAATCACCGCAGAGGCGCAGAGGCGCAGAGTAAATTTCTGGTAAAACAACACAGGAAACTGCTTTTGTCTGCAATCCGAAGGGTTAGATTAATTGATTAAAATACATTATTTCGTTCTCTGCGCCTCCGCGCCTCTGCGGTTAATAAAACAATCATGACTTTAGTCATCCAGCCTGGCGCGTCGCCAGACGATCCGCTCGCGGTGTTTATCATGGGCCCCACCGCCACCGGCAAAACTGATCTCGCGATTGCGCTGGCTGAAGAACTGCCGATGGATATCATCAGTGTTGATTCGGCGATGGTCTATCGCGGTCTGGATATTGGCAGCGCCAAACCGGATGCGAAAACGCTCGCGGCATCGCCACATCGCCTGATCGATTTCTGCGATCCATCCGAGGTTTACTCGGCAGGAAGATTCAGAGATGATGCCATGACCGAAATGGGGCAGATTGCTTCAGCAGGGAGGGTTCCGTTACTGGTCGGTGGTACCATGCTGTACTTCAGAGCATTGCAGCAGGGTATTGCTGAGCTTCCTGATGCCGATGCCGATATTCGTCATCAGCTGGATCATCAGGCGAAAAATAAAGGCTGGGATTACATGCATCAACGCCTTGCGGAAATTGATCCGGAATCCGCAAAACGCATCCATCCTAACGATCCGCAAAGGATTCAAAGAGCACTGGAAGTCTATGAAATTACAGGCAAATCGCTTACTGAATTCTGGCATGAGCAGGCTCGAGAGAGCCTGCCTTACCGATGTGTAAAAATTGCCTTGATGCCGGCCGATCGCATTGATCTGCGAAAACTCATCGAGCGACGATTCGATGCCATGCTTGATGCCGGACTGGTTGAAGAAGTCGAAAAACTGTATCAACGAGAAGATTTAACCGCGGATTTGCCCGCAATTCGTGCGGTTGGATATCGTCAGGTATGGGCTATGCTGGCAGGAGAATACGATTTTAAAACCATGCGTGAAAAAGCCATTATTGCCACAGCGCAGTTGGCAAAACGGCAAATGACATGGCTGAGAAAAGAGTCCGAATGCAATTTTATTCAACCAGAATCAGTCAAATTATTGAATCTGCTGAAAAATCTTAGTTTTTTACTATGATACTATTTGTGTACGGGGCTTTGGTGTAAGGTAAATAACAGCAATCGTCGTACTAACCCATATAAAAATAATTACGGGGAGCGGGATAATGTCGAAAGGGCACCACTTACAAGACCCTTATCTAAATGCGTTACGTAGAGAACGTGTGCCGGTAGCAATATACCTTGTGAATGGCATCAAGCTGCAAGGCCAGATCGAATCTTTCGATCAGTTCGCGGTATTGCTGAAGAATACGGTCACACAGATGGTCTACAAGCACGCGATCTCAACCGTTGTGCCATCAAGGCAGGTTAAATGGAGCGATCAGGGAGGTGGCAACGGTAACGGATCTGATGGAAATTAAAAACGCGCATCAGGTATACTATACCTGTGTGAGTTAATTAAACGGTCGCTTGAAGCGACCGTTTTTATTTACCCACTCAATGGATATTGCTTTAAAAACATACGATAACCTGTTGAATATAAATAGTTATAAATTTCCGTGGCAAGCTCGAATCTGGTTGAGGTGATCGCGCTTGTTTGAGCGTGCAGAGCTGGGTAATCGCGCCATTCTGGTACACATGGATACCAGCGATGAAGAACGACGCGAAGACCTGTCCGAATTTGTTGAACTGGTTACATCGGCGGGTGCTGAAATACTGCACACGGCCACCAGCAGTCGGCACACACCCGATCCAAAATATTTCATAGGTAAAGGCAAGGCGTCGGAAATAAAACAACTGGTGTCTGAAACAAAGGCCGACCTTGTTCTGTTCAATCATGCCCTGTCACCATCACAGGAGCGAAACCTGGAAGCGCTTTTACAATGCCGTGTACTGGATCGCACCGGCCTTATCCTCGATATATTTGCTCAGCGTGCACGCTCCTTTGAAGGCAAGTTGCAAGTCGAGCTTGCGCAACTCAAGCACCTGTCTACGCGACTGGTCAGGGGCTGGACCCACCTCGAGCGCCAGAAAGGTGGCATTGGCTTGAGGGGGCCGGGTGAAACCCAGCTGGAAACAGACCGTCGCCTGCTTGGGCAACGTATCAAGCAGATCAACAAGCGGCTGGAAAAAGTCCGCAAGCAGCGCGAGCAGGGCAGACAGTCCCGTCGCAAGGCAGAGATACCCACGGTGTCTCTGGTTGGATATACCAATGCCGGCAAGTCGACCCTGTTTAACGTCGTCACCAAAGCGGATGTCTATGTCCAGGACCAGCTGTTTGCAACACTGGATCCTACCCTGAGAAAAGTGAAGATCGACAATGACGTGGAACTGATCCTGGCTGATACAGTAGGGTTTATTCGCCACCTGCCGCATGATCTTGTCGAAGCCTTTCGATCAACATTACAGGAAACCTCTGAGGCACATCTGTTGCTACACGTGATCGATGCCTCCGATGAAAACCGCGATTCGCAAATCGAAGAAGTCGAATCCGTACTCGAACAAATACAGGCTGACAGGATTCAACGCATTCAGATCATGAATAAAATCGATATTAATGGTGTTGAGCCACGTGTTGATTATGATTCCGCAGGCCACTCAAGGCGTATCTGGCTCTCGGCCGGGACAGGTGACGGCCTGGAACTGCTTCGCAACGAGCTTGCGGAATTTTTCAAAAAGGAAATGGTTGTGGGTCAGATCACCCTGTTACCAGCACAGGCACGGCTGCGGGCTCTGTTATTCGAGCTCGGCGCTGTCCGTCATGAAATCGTTGATCAAGGCGGGCACTATATACTTGATGTATGTATCGCGAGGACGGATATAAATAAACTTGCCCGTCGGGAAAATGTTTCGCCGGATATACTGGTCCCTGTTGCGGCTGCCTGAATGACAGATCCTTCAGATTTTACCGACTTGGCTTGCGGGTAAGGTCCAAGCCACCTAAAATGCCGTCTCTTTTAAGAATCTTATGTTCAGCATGATGTCTGAACACTCGCATAACCATTGAATTTGGAGTAACGCATGGCCTGGAACGAACCTGGCGGTAACGGGGATAAAGACCCCTGGGGCAATCGCAGTAATCAGGGCCCACCTGACCTCGACGAGGTATTCAAGAATTTCCAGAGGAAATTCGGCAACCTGTTTGGTGGCAAGGGTGGTCGTGGAGGCGGTCGCGGCAGCGGCACCGGTTCGGGCGGTACCATTGGTATTGGTATAGTTGTAGCGATCGTTCTGCTTTTCTGGATGGCAACAGGCTTCTACAAGATCGAGGAGGCCGAGCGCGGTGTCATTCTTCGTTTTGGCAAGCACGTTGATACCACACAGAGTGGCCTGCACTGGCACTGGCCGACACCCATCGAATCCGTCACCAAGGTCGACATCACCAAGGTGCATCCTGTCCCATTACGTGCAACCATGCTCACCCAGGATGAAAATATCGTCGATATCGAAGGTACCATCCAGTACCAGGTTGCCGATGCAATCCGTTATCTATTCAATGTGCGCACGCCTGAAGTCTCGCTGTCGCAGGCGGCAGAAAGTGCACTTCGTGAGAGTATAGGTACCAGCAAGATGGACTTTGTGATTACTGAAGGCCGTGGCCAGATCGCCTTCCAGGTTGAGGAAACCATTCAGCAAATTATGGATTTCTACGGCACCGGCATAAAAGTAGTCAAAGTAAATATACAGCTCGCCAAGCCACCTGAAGCAGTTAAAGATGCCTTCGATGATGTGACCCAGGCGCGTGAGGATGAAGTGCGTTTGATCAACGAAGCGGAAGCCTACCGTAACGAGGTTGTCCCGAAAGCGCGTGGTGCGGCGGCTCGCTTGCGCGAAGAGGCCGACGCCTACAACAAGGAAGTGATTGCACGGGCGGAAGGTGAAGCCGACCGCTTCTCGCAACAGCTTAAAGCTTATGAGAGATCGCCCGGCGTCACCCGTGATCGTCTTTATCTGGACATGATGGAGTCAGTGCTGGGTAACAGTTCCAAGGTTCTGGTTGATATCGAAGGCAACAATAACCTGCTTTACCTGCCGCTGGATAAACTCATGTCGCGTTCAGCTGCAACCGATACCCTGGATAGCAGCCTGCAAAACCTGACACAGCAACAGGATCTGCTGCGGCTACAGCAGCAGACACAAAGGTCACGTAATAACCTGCGCACGAGGGAGACGAGATAATGGTATCCAATATAATCAAGTTCAGCATACCGCTTGCAGCCCTTGTTATCTGGGCGTCCGTGTTTACTGTTGATGAGCGACAGAAAGCGATCTTGTTCAAGTTTGGTGAAATCCTTGCTTCCGACTTCGAACCGGGACTGCATTTCAAGATGCCGGTGATAAACAATGTTAAAAAGTTTGATAAGCGTATTCTGACCATTGACCAGCAGCCCGAACGATTTCTTACTGCGGAAAAGAAAGACCTGATTGTGGATTCTTTCGTCAAGTGGCGTATTGCGGATGTGGTGCAGTACTTTAAAACCACGCAGGGTGACGAGGCGCAGGCAGGCAGACTGCTGTACCAGAATATCAATAATGGTTTGCGTGATGAGTTTGGTAAGCGCACGGTACAGGAAGTGATTGCCGGTGATCGTACCGAAATCATGAGTATCATGACGGCAGAGGCGACTGAGAAAGCCAGAACGCTCGGTATCGAGGTTATCGACGTGCGTATCAAGAAGATTGACCTGCCGGCACGGGTGAGCGACTCTGTATACAGACGTATGCGTGCAGAGCGTGAACGTGTGGCCAGGGATTTTCGTTCCAAGGGTGCTGAAGCGGCTGAACGTATTCGTGCAGATGCTGACCGTCAGCGCAGTATAATACTCGCTGAAGCCTACCGTGATTCAGAAGTTGTACGCGGTGAAGGTGATGCCAAGGCAACGGATATCTATGCCGAGGCATTCAGTAAAAACGAGGATTTCTTTCGTTTTAATCGCAGCATAAATGCCTACAAGAACAATTTCTCAACCGCTGGGGACATCATCCTGCTGGAGCCGGATTCCGAATTCTTCCGCTATTTCAGTAATTCCAGAGGTAAGCAATAAGCAGTGCGATGTGGGACGATCTGGTTCGAGCTATCGCATTGGTTCTGGTTATAGAAGGCATGCTGCCATTCCTGTCGCCGGATGGCTGGCGCCAGGCAATGATTCAGGCGGGTCGCCTTTCCGATAAAGCGCTGAGGTCTGTTGGATTTGTCAGCATGCTTATCGGTGTATTAATTCTTTATCTGACAAGATAGGCAAATGACGGTTAACGGACACTGGATTCTGCCGCAAGGCATTGAAGAGGCGCTGCCTGAGCAGGCTGCGAGCCTGGAATGTTTGCGCCGCGATCTGCTCGACCTCT
>CALLCZ010000046.1 GCA_937998645.1 uncultured Gammaproteobacteria bacterium | reverse complement strand
CCCAGCGAATCAGCCACTTTCTTGCGGTTGCCTCTGAATCGGTCGAGCAGTTGCCTGATGTGATCGGCCTCGATATCTCTCAGCGTTGACGGTGTTTCGGCTGCCGGCTGTGATGTGGATGTTGTCTGCGCTGAACTAACCGGTGGTGTGTAATTCCTTTCTGCACGGCTCATATCATCCTCACCATTACATTGCGGCAGGTTCCTGATGACATTATCGATCAGCGCGCCGTTGATTTCCCGGTTATGGCTGTGTGTCGCTGCTATGAACAGCACATTACGAAGTTCGCGTATATTGCCCGGGTAGTCATAGGCCTGTAATCGCTCGTACACATCGTCGGTAAGATGGTAGCTGCAGCGCATGGCGCGATTGATGCTCTCGATCAGGTTGCGCGCCAGGGTTGGCACATCGTCGAGACGTTCACGCAGGCTCGGCAGACGGATATTCAGGCAGGCGATCCTGTAGTACAGGTCCTCGCGGAAGGTGCCGGCCTGCACAGCTTCCCACAGGTGCCGGTTGGTTGCGCAAATGATGCGAACATCACACTTGATGGTTTTAACACCGCCAACACGGCGGAATTGCCCACTCTCCAGCACGCGCAATAACTTGGCCTGCTGTGATGCCGGCAGATCACCTATTTCATCCAGAAAAACCGTACCGCCTTCCGCCAGCTGGAACAGACCTTCCTTGACGCCGACACTGCCGGTATAGGCGCCGCGTTCATGACCGAACACTTCTGATTCAAACAGGCTGTCTGTCAGCACCGTGCTGTCGACAATCTGGAAAGGCATGTCACTGCGCACTGAATGCTTGTGTATATACTCTGCTGCGAGTTCCTTGCCGGTACCGGTTTCACCCTGCAACAACACCGGCGCATCCGACCCCGCTGCCACGCTGAGCTGCTTGACACAGGCAAGAAAAGCCGGCGTGTTGCCAACCATGCGCTCACTGCCACTGCGGCGGTCGTCAGGCGATGTAACCTGTTCGATACATTCGCCCATATACAGCTGACCGTTTGATCCATGCAGCGGATAGGCAGAAACCCGGACCTGGTGTATACGGTGGCCGGCATCGACATGAACATGGGCGCATACACAGGATTCGCCGGTGTCAAATATATGGGTATGCGGACATTCTTCACCTTCCACGTGACAGGGGCTCTCATTACCATGGCTGACCTGGTGACACTTTTGACCGATGGTATCGCCATCAGGGTAGGAATAAATTTTTTTATATGCATCGTTTACTGCAACGATGCGGTAATCTCTGTCGATGACAACAAACGGTCTCTCATGGCTGTCGACCATGGATTGCAGCTCAATGGAAGACACTGGCACATCTTCTTTTTGCATAACCAACACCCCTTTGGGATTCAATTCCTACAGCAGCATGACACTTTGTCATTAGAACTATTCTACATTTCATTCTATTCTGACATAGATGTCATGCTATTGACATATGTCAATTAATGTAATTTTGAAATCGACTCATAATCAACAGCTTACACTTTTCTTCAAACTGGCACGCCTTTTGCTCAAGTATTACCTCCCTGTCAATGTTCATGAATACCCATACAGCATGAATGCAGGGTGAATGATAAAAAAAACGAGGTACTGTAAATGAATAAGTGGATACCGATCTCCCTGTTAGTGTTCCTGGGAATATACCTGCTGACAACAGAGCAGGCGCCTGTCACCAATTTTCACGGAAAACAGGTCGCAGAGACCCTGTCATATGAGTCCAGCTACTGAAAAACATTTCCACAACGTTAGAATCTCTTTGGTGTGAGATACGGGGACGCACGTCCCTTGTTTATGGGGCGATTCATATCGCCCCCCTTTTTTTGGCGGGTTGACTTGTTGTGCTATAGGCTCAAGATAGGCATCTGGTTAAACGCATCATAAAACAGATATTGAAATTCCACACAGCAACAAGCTTGATTCTACTGGTTCTCGCCTGTTTGCCGTTTGCCCTCGTCGGCGCGGAACTGGAATCCTTCGATAAAGACAAACGCCTGGACTTTTCCCTGGCTGATTTCAGGGATAAGCCGCATTCACTGGCTGACTACCGGGGCAAGGTGGTGCTGGTCAATTTCTGGGCGAGTTGGTGTCCTCCCTGCATTTACGAAATGCCGGAGCTGACCCGGCTAAAGCAGCAAATGGCCGACAGGCCGTTCGAAATTATCGCGATTAATGTCGGCGAAAAAAAATACAGGGTGAGGAAATTTGTTAACCTTGTTAACTTCGAGCTGCAGGTGCTGCTTGATACTTCAAACAAGACTTTTAACGACTGGAACGTGAGAACATTACCAACCAGTTTCCTGGTGGGTGCCGATGGCCGCGTCCGCCACAAGATTCGCGGCAATCCCGGATGGGAGCAGCCGGAAACCATTTCACTGATCGAGCAGTTGATTGCTGAAACAGCAACGTCTGCGACACTGAGCAATTAACTGTATACGAGGACAAAGATGAAACATTTGAAACCATTGACTGCTGTGACAGCGCTTATCTTTTTTTCAATCTCCCAGGGATTATTTGCCGCTGACAACAGCTCACATGTTCAGCAAGTGGAAACCCTGTTCAAGCTCACACAAATGGAAAAGAAAATTGATGAAAGCATCGATTCGATCATGCAGCTGCAGCTGAGTCAGAACCCGGCACTGTCTGCTCACCAGGCTCAAATGCGGGGGTTCTTCGAAAAGCATATCGGCTGGGCAGCATTGAAAAACGACATTACCGCGATGTACCTGAAAACTTTCAGTGAGGACGAACTGAAAGCGATCAATGGTTTTTATATAACACCTGCCGGACAGAAAGTGATTACCGCTTTGCCGGGCCTGGTTCAGGAAAGGAACCAGCTGGCGATGATGCGCCTGCAGCAGAATATTGGCGAGTTGCAGCAAATCATCGGCGCCCCGCAACCCGCCGCGCAGTAACAAAACCGCAACAGTAGAAATTATGAAAACCTTTTTACTCTCGCAAAGGCGCAAAGTACGCAAAGAAAATCAAAAGCTATAATTTTTAAACCAAAAACCTTTGCGGGCTTTGTGGCTTGGCGAGAGTTTATCTGTTTTTTTCTCTCGCAGAGGCGCAGAGGTCGCGGAGAACTTCGATGTTTGTTTTGTTGTTAGCCCAAACACTTTTTCGGGCTTTGCATCCTGGCGAGATTAATATAAATCCCGGATTGCGCTTCGCTTCATCCAGGCTACGACACTATTTACTCTCGCAAAGGCGCCAAGACCGCCAAGAACTTCAATTTGATTTTGTGCTTAACCCAAACAATTTTTGCGGGCTTTGCGCCTTGGCGGTATTAATATAAACCCCGGATTCCGCTGCGCTCCATCCAGGCTACGCCACTACGCCACTTTGCGTCTTGGCGAGAGTTTATTTGTT
>CALLCZ010000045.1 GCA_937998645.1 uncultured Gammaproteobacteria bacterium | reverse complement strand
CGATGCCAGAAGAGATATAGAAGCCGGAAAAAATGCCGGCATGAAAACGCTTGTGGCGAATTACGGTTATATAGAAGCTGATGATGACGTGTATACCTGGGGAGCGGATGCAATCATCAACAATCCGGAAGAGATCCTGCTGCATCTTTAAATTCTCCGGGGACTCCTCCCGGCTACAAAGGGAATATTTGTCCGCAAATAAACGCAAATAACGCAAATAATGTTATGTGTGAGTAGATGTTTAATGATCTGCTTTTCGCTGTCGTATTCAAAATATAAGGCTATTGAGCTGCTCGGTACTGCAAAGGAACAGGGTATATGTCCGCAATGAACACGGATGAAAGCGATGTTAAATATTCTAAATATCCGTGTTCATCCATGTTCATCTGTGGATGATTTGTTTTGAATATTTCGCGTTTATTTGCGTTCATTTGCGGATAAAAAACCTCTGTGTTCTCCGTGCCTCTGCGGCAGAAACTTTCACCCACTCTATGTGGTAACGAGCCAACTCTTGTAACGCTCAAGGTCTTCAGGTCTGTCCACATCCCAGCATTCACCGAGCAAACTGTAGCTCAGACCCAGGCGTTCTATATTGCATACCGTGCTCGCCAGCACGCTTTCTGTACCCCAGGGCACATCCACGAGTAAGTCCTGGTGATGCTTCGAAGCGCCTAACAATACATAACCGCCATCTTCTGCAGGCACCAGCACGATATCGCTATGCTCAAGCTGATTAACAACCGCATCGATCGTATCGATATCCAGTGCAGGCGCATCCGTGCCAATAATAATGATCTTTTTATATCGACCCAGCATCGTCTGCAGAGCAGCTGACATTCGCTCGCCCAGGTCGTTTCCGTTTTGAGTATGCAATTGAACGCCATAGCGCTGCCTGCAATCGAAAAAAAACGGATGGCGCGTGTCCGGACTGCACCATAGCTGCACATCACACAAATCAGCTGTGGTACACATGCGCAAACGATTGTGGGTCAACTCCTCGTGCAGACTCGCTGCCTGCTCGGCAGTAATATATGGCACCAGGCGCGTATTGACCTGGCCAACCACCGGCGCTTTGGAAAATACAAGGATGGCGCAATCAGGATATTTTATTTTTTTACCTTTCACCGGTATTGCCGGGCCAGCCTGTCTGCAGACACACCGAGAAAGAACAGCAATCGAAGACGCCACATTAACAGCATTGTGCGTAGAATGCCTTTATCTTCCCAGCGCCTGCTGGAGGTCACCACCTGCTGCCTGATGCATGCCGGCCGGCCCAGCTCACGCAAACGCTTGCTGAATACAATATCCTCCATCAAGGGTAGCCGCGGATAAGTACCGACAATTTCAACACTCTCGTGACTGACAAAAATTGCCTGGTCGCCGGTAGCGATACCGGTAATACAGGAGCGCAGATTCATCATGCGTTCGATAATACGAAACATAAAATGCTTACCTGACAGGCGCACATTGAAACGCCCCCAGAAATAACCGTCTTCTACAGCATGTATGAGCTTCGCAACTGCATCAGCAGGCAGCCGTGTATCCGCATGCAGAAACAGCAAGGCATCGCCCGACGCTTCGTCGATGCCGCTATTCATCTGCATCGCCCTGCCCGCATCACTGTGCAATACCCTGTCAGCATATTGCTGTGAAATTGACACGGTATCATCATTGCTGCCGCCATCGATAACGATGACCTCATGACCTTGACTGCGATACGACGCTAAAGAAATAAGCGTACCAGCAATATGTTCAGCCTCGTTCAGAACAGGAATGATAATGGAGACTTTCATTTTAAAAAAATGGATCAAGCATCGATATACTTGTCGCAATTTCCGCAAAGCTTGTCAGACATATCAAAAACAACATCATAACGATTGCTGCTACGACAATGCACCGCCGCAGCTTGACCCCTGCCCTGCGGTACAGCCATAACAATGGTCCATCACAACGATTGGACCGTTATTGATATCGTTATCCATTAAATCCTTCAGATGCGTCCTGTTATCACCCGCGCCCAGACCGATACCCAGCATCTGGTTAAAGTCACAATCGTAAACATATCCTTGCCAGTCTACGCTGATCAGGCTTTTACACATCACCGACTCAAGATTTTCATCATTGTGCGAAGATTTGAGTGCATGCATATACGACTCGAATTCACCTTTGGATAACAGTGTGCTGCCAAAACGTTTGATTGGCATATTGACCAGCGTAAACAGCCTGTTAAATGAAATACCATAATTATCAAACAGTGCTTGCTTGTATGCCGGCTCGAGCTCTGCCTGTGATGGCGGCAGGCTTGGACCCTGGGGATTGTAAACAAGGTTAATGATTAATTCATTTTCGATGCCATAGCCCAATGCATTCAACTTCTGCAGACCCCTGATACTTTTTTCGAATACGCCAGCACCACGTTGGGCATTGACGTTGTCTTCCAGATAACAGGGCATCGATGCAATGACCTCCACACCATGATTCGCCAGGAATGCCGCAAGCTCTTCATGCCCCGGCTCCTGCAGAATCGTGAGATTACACCGGTCTATCACATGCACACCCATCTCACGCGCGGTCTTAACCAGGTGCTTGAAATACGGGTTCATCTCAGGCGCACCACCGGTAAGATCCAGCCTTGAGATTCTTTTACTGGCAAGGAATTCGATCACATCATCAATGGTTTTTCGATCCATTATTTCTGTGCGCCGCGGACCCGCATCAACATGGCAATGCCGGCACTGCTGGTTGCACAAATAACCCAGGTTCAGCTGCAGGGTATCGAGTCGATTCCTGCGGATCGATGGAAAGTCGGTATCTCTTAAATGCTCAATAGTATCTAACATGGTTCACCTCATGGCAGCCAGCGACTCAGTATCTTTACCAGATTTTTCGTAAACGGGCTGAACAGGCTGTCGCGATAATACTGGCTGGCAGCGCGACGGTTAAGCTGCGAATAACTGGGGTAGGCATGCACAAGAGTAGTGATTTTCGAAAGTTTCATGTTTTCCTGAATTGCCAGGGCAAGCTCATGTATGAGCTCACCTGCATGATGTCCGGTTGCATGCGCACCCGCTATTCTTCCTTTTCTGACAACCAGCTTGAGTAATCCCAGCGTGGTGTTATCTGTAATAGCCCTGTCCAGTTGCCGCATATCAAACTGTACCACACGTGCCGACGCATCCTGTTCCACCTGTTCCAGCCCCATGCCGACCTGCGCACATTCGGGTTCTGTATACACAACAGCTGGTATCACACGATAGTGCATTCGCTTCGGAATCCTGAATACAGCATTTGCAATCACTACACCTGCCTGCTGCTCTGCAACATGTGTAAATGGCATTAACCCGGTTACATCTCCACAAGCATAGATATGTCGCCTTGATGTCTGCATTCTGGAGTTGACCTTGATGCCATTCTCACCAGATTCTACGCCGGCCTTTTCAAGGCAAAGGCCATCGATGGCTGGCTGGCGTCCAGTGGCAATCAGCAACTGGTCGCCACTGAGTTCGCGTCCATCATTTAACACTACCGTTTTAACATCCCCCTTTTGTTGCACACGCTCAATCGCACCGTGCACGATTTCAACCCCATCCGCCAGCAGCTGTTGTTTCAATAGCTGCGAAACATCCCGATCGAAACGCGGCAGTATACGCTGCGCCTGTTCTATCAGGCTAACACGGCTGCCAAGTCGCGCATAGGCTTGCGCCATCTCCACACCTACCGGGCCAGCACCCGATACAAGCAAATGTTCAGGCAGTGCATCAAGACTGAACATGTCCTCATTCGTTAGATAAGCGACCGACTGAATTCCTTCTATATCAGGTATCTGTGCGAATGACCCGGTAGCGATAACAAGGCGTTTCGCATGCAATTCGGTATCATCGACCCGTATGCAGTGCGCATTTACAAAATGAGCAGCACCCGTGTAGATATCACAGCCGATTTCACGAAAACGCTGATGGCTGTCATGTTGCTGAATCGTGTTGACAACATTACGAATATAGGTATTCACCTGTTGCATGTCAGTATCTGCATGACTTACCTTGAGTCCATAATCAGCAGCGTGCTTGACCATATGCGCTACCTGCGCCGTTCGCAATAAGGACTTGCTCGGCACACAGCCGTAATGCAGGCAGTCTCCACCGAGCAACTTCTCCTTTTCGACGAGTGCAACTTTCAGACCCAGCTGCGCAGCAACACTGGCAACCACTAAACCACCCGCACCACCACCAATGACGGCAATATCATATGTTTGCATACAGATTTCCGTGATAATGGCTTTCAGTGATTTTTAGTAAACCTTAAGCGCGAACAGTTCACAATGATGATCAGTTTCGGCTGAATAAAA
>CALLCZ010000044.1 GCA_937998645.1 uncultured Gammaproteobacteria bacterium | reverse complement strand
CGCGTACTGTCCGGGTAATAGGAATTGCCGCCATCGATAATGACGTCGCCCGGCTCGAGCAATCGCAGCAGTTGTTCAATGAAACTGTCAACGACTTCGCCTGCCTTGACCATTAACATGACCTTGCGCGGTTTCTCCAGTAAATCCACCAGCTCTTCCATGCTGTGCGTACCGATGATGTTTTTGTCCTTCGCCGGGCCATCGATAAATTCATCCACCTTGTCGGTGGTACGGTTGAATACTGCAACACGATAACCATGGTCGGCCATGTTCAGAACCAGGTTCTGTCCCATTACCGCCAGTCCAATCAAACCAATATCTGCTTTTTCCATATTTCCAGGCTCTCAGCTGTAGGTTGTAACGCAGGCAATATGACCCGCGCGGGCACTGCCATTCTCATAGATTCTGATTTCGATAATTATGAAACCGTTATAAGTAATAGACGGCTATAATCGCAATTGCAATTTCCCCGTAGAATATTACAGGATGTCTTACTGCGGATGTTACAAAGATATGACAGCTGCCGTGCGAAAACAGGCAGCGAGCTTTAAACTATCCTGACTATTTACCTGCTCATAAAAAACTGGCACAGGTCTTGTATCTGTAACAAATAAGCACTTTTTAATGGTATTTAGATGATTGTGTGCACTTTGTTGGAACATCAAGATTAATCATGGTGCATGCTTGACAACAATGCAAAATAAAACAATAAAACAGCACAACCGTAGAACTGTGCAAATATTTTTTGATGCGGATCAACTAAAGCTCTGAATATTAACTGCTGAGCCGGCTAAAGCGCCCCGGAATATTTCATTTAAGCCGCCATGAGAGTAGACTCGCGTCCGATGCAAAACAAGAGAAACATTCCATTACAGTTCCTCAACCTCTGGTTGACGCTGTTGCTGATCTGGGTGATCGCCAATGGCACGCTGGCGCTTGACTCCCTGATAACCGGCGTAGTGGTCTCGGCTGCAATCGCGCTCGCATTCGCTTCGTTTGCAAGAGTCTACAGTGTCATCCGCTGGTCACCAAAAGTTATCTTCTACTACCTGCTGTACCTCGGCGTATTCCTGATCGAGCTGGCCAAAGCCAATCTTAACGTTATGCGTCTGGTGTTCTCTCCGCGTATCGAGATTCAGCCGGGTATCGTCGAGATCAAAACCGAATTGAAATCACCCATCGGCCGGCTGGCGCTGGCCAACTCCATCACGCTGACCCCGGGCACACTGGTGGTGGATATTAAAGATAACTCATTGTTTATCCACTGGATCAATGTCAGCGCAACCGACCCGGTCGGGGCGACTGAAAAAATCTCCGCCCGCTTCGAGAAATACCTGAAGGTGGTTTATGGTTGAGTCCGGCGTGTCTGAAATCACCATTATTATTTCTGCGTTGCTGATTTTCTTCAGTATCGTGTTCGGTATCGTGCGCCTGGTGATCGGCCCCGACACCGTCGACCGTGTCGTCGCCATCGACCTGCTGACGATCGTGACCATCGCGCTGATAGCACTGCTCGCACATCAGGCGGAGCGTTATATCTACCTGGACGTCGCCCTGGTCTATGGACTGCTCAGTTTCCTCGGTGTACTGGCTGTCGCCCGCTACCTGGAAAAAGGAATCTGATCGCAGATGTCGATACCCGTAATAACACTGCTGACCATCATACTCTGTGCCGGCATCCTGATAAGCGGACTGCTCGCGGTCACGCTCGACAACATGCTCAGCGCGGTCATCAGCGCGGGACTCGCCAGCCTGTTTGCATCCGTGGTCTACGTCGTGCTGGCTGCACCGGACGTGGCAATGACCGAGGCCTCGATCGGCTCGGGACTGACCACGATGATATTTCTCTATGCGATTCGCAAAACACAGGGCGGGGACTGAGCGACATGTTTGATTTAGTGTGCGTTGTCGCCGGCAATCTGTCCCTGGTCATCGGTTCACTTTTCCTGTTCTCGGCCGGTCTTGGCGTATTGCGAATGCCGGATACCTATAACCGCATCCAGACCGGCACCAAGGCCACCACGCTTGGCACCATCATGGTGCTGATCGGTATCGCCTTCCTGCACCCGCCGTGGACGCTAAAACTCATCATCCTGATTTTCTTCGTCATGCTGACCAACCCCGTGTCATCGCACGCGCTGGCACGCGCAGCGCATACCATCGGTACCCGCGAAACCGAAACCACCGTGGTTGACGCGCTCGATTCTGACGAAGATGAAGCGGTAAAGGAGCAGGCTGAATGATCAAGCGCATCTTTATCTTTTTGATTCTGGCCCTGATGGCGATGATCTTTTTCAACCTCGCTACCAACTACAGCGAAAACACCGAGCTGTCCAGACTCGGCCATTACTACGTTGAAACAGGCCCCGAGGAGCTCGGCGCGCCCAACCTGGTGACTGCCGTGGTCGTGACCTACCGCGGCCTCGACACCCTTGGCGAAGTCACCGTGTTGTTCATATCCGCCGCAGGCGTTGGCCTGTTGCTGCGCCGTACCCGCCGCAAGGATGATGACGAGGACCTGGAACAGGGCGACCGCGCAGAAGAAACCGCGGGCACACACAAACCGGCCAGCGAGATCGTCGAGACTGCGACCGAACTGTTGCTACCGATGGTGATCCTGTTCGGCATCTACGTATTTCTCAATGGCCACCTGTCACCCGGCGGCGGTTTCCAGGGTGGCGCCATCATCGCATCCGGCACCATGTTCCTGCTGCTGGCCTTGCCCGAATCGCACATCAGTCGCCTGATGATAGCCATCATCGAGTCATTGTCCGGTTTCAGTTATGTGATTGTCGGCGTGCTTGGCGTGATCATGGCCGGCGGTTTTCTCGACAACCGCATCATGGACCTTGGCACCTATGGTTCCCTGTTCAGCGCCGGCGCCATCCCGCTGATCTATGTCTTCGTCGGTCTCAAGGTCGGCTTCGAACTCAGCGCGGTACTCGACCGCTTCCGCAAAGAGGACACCGGGCCGTTATGAGTATTCTCGCAGACCTCCCGATTTCCCTGATTGTACTTTGCAGCGGTCTCGGCCTGGTGCTGATCGGGCTGTGGGGCATGCTCACGCAGCGCAACATGATCCGCATGATCGTCGGTTTCTCACTGACAGACACCGGAGTCCACATGGTCATGGTTTCCATCGGGTACGTTACTGGCGGTACTGCACCGATTATCAATGATGCGGTACCCATGGCCGATGCGGTAAACCGCGTCGTCGACCCGGTGCCGTCGGCGCTGGTGTTGACCGCGATCGTGATCGGTCTCGGCGTCACCGCGGTGATGCTGTCCTATGCAGTGCGCATTTATAAAGCACGCAAGACCCTGATGATTGACGAGTGTACGGAGTCGAAATGGTGAGCAGCTTTTTCTCCGACATTCTGCTGCACCCGCTGGGCATTTATGTGCTCGCACTGGGTGCGGGTTTCCTGATACCGCTGTTCGATCGTGCACACCGCGGCTCGGCGGTACTGGTGTTTTTCGCCGCGCTCGCCGGCATGGTTGCCATCGCCGGTCTGAATTTGCTCGCCATCGTCAACGGCGCCCCGTCCATCGATATCGAGACCGCCGGCATCGCCCCGCCGTTTTCGATCAACCTGCGCTTCGGTCTGCTCGAAGGCGGTTTCGTGCTCGCGGTCAACACCGCAGCCCTGCTGGCGGCCTGGCATTGCCTGCCCGCGCTGAGGCAACACGCCTCGGCGCTGTTGCTGTTCCTGATCATGGTGATGGGCATCAACGGCATGATTATGACCCGCGACCTGTTCAACCTGTTTATCTTCATCGAGATCACCTCGATTGCGACCTATGCGCTGATCGGCATGGAACGCACCGGCTCGGTACTCGCCGCGGGTTTCAAGTACATCATCGCAACCTCGGTTGCAACGACGTTTTTCCTGCTCGGCACCATCTTCATCTACTACCAGGTCGGCACGCTGAACATCGATGACATTATTGTGCACGCAGATCTGATCCAGGGGCCCATAGGTTTTATTGCAACACTGTTCGTGCTCACCAGCCTGCTGATCGAACTCAAGCC
The DNA here is from genome assembly GCA_937998645.1 of uncultured Gammaproteobacteria bacterium. Lineage (GTDB taxonomy): Bacteria > Pseudomonadota > Gammaproteobacteria > SZUA-229 > SZUA-229 > JABDQW01. Next base: position 13,638 of record CALLCZ010000044.1, on the reverse strand, counting down.
CTACCCCGCAAACGGCTGGGGACTGGACGTCTATGAAACCGCTCACAGTGGTATCGCTTCACTCATATCGGTCGGTGTATCTGCCGGCGTATTCTTCGCTATCTATAAAGTACTGCCACTGATGGACAGCTACCTGACGAGTATTGCATTTATCGGCGGCGCAACCTTCCTGGTTTCAAATATCATCGGCCTGAAGCAGGACAATGCCAGACGCCTGCTCGGTTATTCATCCATCGGCCAGATGGGTCTGCTGACGCTGGCGCTGGCACTGCTGCTGCAGCTGGAAGCCTCATCACAACTGGTCCTGGTTGTCGGTGGCCTGTTCATCAATCACATGCTGGCCAAGGCAGGACTGTTCTGGCTCGCCGGCATAATCGACCGTTCGCAGCTTAAAGACTGGTGCGCGATCGCACAACGTCCGGGCCTGTTGCTGTTGCTCGGCATCATGATGGCTGCGCTGATCGGCCTGCCGCCGTTCCCCGGCTTCTGGGCCAAATGGCAACTGGTCATGATCCTGGCAGAAGGTGGGCAGTACCTGTGGATTGCGGTCGTTCTGATTGGCTCACTGCTGGAAGCCGCCTATTTGTTCCGCTGGTTCAGTCATGCACGTGGCACAGATAACAACAGCATGGGCGACAGCAGCACAGATGAAGTGCCGCCACAGGCCGTTGTGAGTTTAGCGCAACAGCTACCGGTGGCCATTGCAACACTGCTGCTTTTTGTTATCGGCTATGTCATGGCCCTTGCAATGAATATCGAAACACCCGGCATGTTCCTGCCGCTGCTTGCAGGCTTTGCGCTGTGGCTGATCGATGGCATCCGCGGCCGTCTCAAGGCCCTGGCGATGCTGCTCGTCGTTGGCGCCGGTGGTTACTGGCTGACGAATGATCTAGACGGCATCAACCGGCTGTTCAGTTACCTGCTGGTCGGCGGCGGCCTGCTGGTCAGTATCGCCGTGATGTACCGTAATGATGATCGCAGGGGATTCTACCCGCTGCTGGCTGTGCTGCTGCTGTCACTGGCCGTCCTGTTACGCGCGAAAACCTCGCTCGAATTTTTCTTCGGCTGGGAACTGATGACGCTGAGCTCCTACCTGCTGGTGACGCTGGGACGCAATGGCGTTAAACCTGCGCTCAATTACCTGCTGTTCTCGCTCGCTTCGGCTTACTTTATCCTGGCCGGTTTCGCGCTTGCCTATGCTGCGAGCGGCAGCCTGCTGCTGTCGGACCTTGGCAACAGCGGTGATTCGATCGGGCTCATCTTCAGCCTGCTCGCCATCGGTTTCGTCATCAAGATGGGGGGCTTCGGCGTGCACATCTGGCTGCCCGGCGCATATGCCGAGGCAGACGACGACTTTACAGCGTTACTGTCGGCGGTAGTCAGCAAGGCGGGCATTTTCGGACTGGTCCTGATCGCGGCAAACCTCGGTGTACAATCGGATATCGGCCTTGATCCGACCTACGTGCTGGGCTGGATCGGCATCCTCACCGCCACGTTTGGCGCATTGATGGCCGTGTTCCAGGAAGACATCAAGCGTATGGTGGCCTATTCCAGCATGGGGCAGCTCGGCTATATCGTTACCGGCATCGCGCTGATGAGCCACCTCGGCTGGGTATCGGCGCTGTATATGACGGTCAACCATTTCCTGTTCAAGGGCATTTTGTTTCTCAGCATCGCGGGCATCGTGCTGCGCACCAACGAGCGGATGATGTACAAGATGGGCGGCCTGATCAAGAACATGCCGTTCACCTTCGTCTTCACCATGATCGCGATTATCGCCATGTCCGGCGTACCACCGCTGACCGGCTTCGGCGGCAAGTGGATGCTGTTCAATGCACTGATGGATAAAGGCTGGTACTTCATTGCGGCTTTCGCGTTCTTCTCCAGTGCGGTGGCCTTCCTCTATATGTTTCGCCTGTTGCAGACGGTGTTCCTCGGCCAGCGCAAGCTCGAACATGCGCAGCTGCGCGAAGCGCCTGCCATTTTGCTGGCACCGCAGTTCATCATGATCGCGGCCATCATGGTGATCTCGGCCTACCCCAGGCTGCTGCTCGATCCACTGTCGGCGGCGATCGATCCATGGATCTCAAATACACTGGTGTGGGAAGGTTTCGCGCTGCAGACGCAGTACGGTTACTGGAACGCGCCGATGATCATGGCCGTGGTCGGCGGTGTCTGGATGGTGCCATTGATCATCCTGCTGCTGGTCTCGCTGACGATGAAAATCCAGAAAGTCGAACAGTTCAATATCGTTTATGCCGCCGAGCGCCCTCACCGCCCGGAAGATACGCATTTTGCGTATAACTTCTTCGCACACTACGACCGCGCGATCGGTTTCCTGGTCAGGCCGCGCGCGACGGCATTCTGGAACGCCGCGGTCGAATGGAGCCACACGCTGGCTTCATCGCTGCGCGTGTTCTACAACGGCAACGGGCAGACCTACGCGCTGTTCATACTGATGTATTTCGTTGCCATGGTGCTGTTTAACGGAGGGCTCGGATCGTGATCGCAGAATGGATCGGCAAGATCGGCAATTTCACACTGACGCTGCTGATCGTCACCGCTTACGGCCTGTTCATGACCGCGTTCATCGAGCGTATCATCGCCAAGGTACAGGGCCGCATCGGCATCCCCTACTGGCAGCCGGTAATCAATATCCTGAAGAACTTTTTCAAGCGCACCGCGGTCAGCCATGGCTACATGTTCTACCTCGGCCCGGTGTTCCGCATCGCTGGCGGCATCGGCACGCTGGCTTTCATTCCGGTGATCTACGGCAGCGAGACGTTTTCCAATTTCAGCATGGCGGGCGACCTGTTCCTGGTGATTTATTTCATGTTTTTCGGCCAGCTCGGCATGGCGCTGGGCGCCGGTGAAAGCGGTCACCCGTACAGCGCGATCGGCATAGCCCGCGGCCTGTCGCAGATGACCGCCTATGAAGTGCCGTTTGCTCTGGCAGTGATATCGATCGTGATCCAGTACGACACGCTCTCGATCACCGAGATCGTCGCCGCGCAACAGGGCGGCTGGGAAAACTGGACCGTATTCACCAACTGGGTCGCCACGCTGGCTGCAATGCTGGCCTTCCTCGGCATGACCGGCTACTCGCCGTTCGACATCTTCCTCGCGCCGCAGGAAATCCCTATCGGACCGCCGACCGAGTTCCACAGCGCTTACCTGTCATTCATGTCGCTCAACCGTGCTTTGTTCGGCGCCACCAAACTGGTGTTGTTCATGAACCTGTTTTTCGGCGGCGCGACGGGATTGCTTGAACTGATGATCAAGACCTGGTTGATTTACATGGTGGCTATCGTTATCGGTGTCTCCTTCCCGCGCTTCCGCGTCGACCAGGCTATCCGGTTCTTCTTCAAAATCCCGACCCTGATCGGGATAATGTCAATTGTATACGCACAGATGATGCTAACTTCCTGAGAGGGCCCGAGATGATTAAAAGTCTGAGTACAGAAGACACCCTGGAAAATGCCGGGCTGACGGAAGAAGAACAGCAGCTGTTCTGCAATGCACGGCCAAAGCAGTACGAGCCTTATCCGATCAAGGCGGTGGAAGATTTCGCCAACTGGGCGCGCGCGAATTCATTATGGATACTCGCCTTCGGTACCGGCTGCGGCGCTATCGAACTGCGCCCGCTGATGACCGCACGCTTCGATGCAAACCGCTTCGGCGTTGCCGGACGGCCGACACCACGACAGTCATCGGTGTTCGTGATCGGTGGCTATGCCTCGGTCAAAACCCTGAAGCGCATCATCCGCAGTTACGAGCAGATGCAGGGACCGAAATTCGTCATTGCTCTCGGCATCTGCCCGGTCAACGGCGGCATGTATTTCGACAGCTACAACACCATCAACCAGTTCGACATGTATCTTCCCGTTGACCTTTACATCACCGGCTGCATGCCGCGCCCCGAGGTGCTGGTCGCAGGCATCGTGGAACTGCAGAAGAAGATCAAGCAAGGCCGCTGCGACGGAGCCAACCGTTACATCGAGAACTTCGACTGGTACAAGGCCAACCAGAAGAAAGTAATCAAGAACTGGGATATGCCCGACTACAACTGGTAGCGATTAACGATATAAGTTATGAGTACAATGCTAGAAAGACTGCAACGCGAATTCGGTGTTACCGACATCAACGAACTCAAGCCGGGCCTGACGTCGCTGAAAGTGGCCAGGGACAAGACCGAGACCTTGATCCGCGAATTGCGCGATCGCGAGGGATACACACACCTCAATTTCATGACCGTGATCGACTACATAGAGGATGGCATCTTCACCATCGTGTACATGCTGCACAACTACGACAACAAAGACACACTGAGCATCCACGTTGATATCGGCCGCGATGGCGAAGACATGGTATCCATCCATCATCTGTGGGCCCAGGCCTGGACCTACCAGCGCGAACTGCGCGAAGCCTATGGCATTCGCTTCCCGGGCAGCCCTCGCCTGGACGAGGATTTCGTGCTCGAAGGCTGGGACCAGATTCCGCCGATGCGTCGTGAATTCGACACCAAAAAATTCAGCGAGGAGCGCTTCGGCCACCGCGAGGGCCGTTCCAGTGAAGAGCCACGCGAGCACATGAAGGTCAATCTGTACCCGAACCGCGGAGGCGATGAACAATGACGCATTCAACCGGCCATTCCGCTTCGCTGGACTTTCCCCAGCCCGAACCGCTAGACCTGTCATCGGGTAAATACGTCAAGCTGTGGCAGGGACCGCAGCACCCCGGCATCACAGGCAACATGTCACTGGAACTGACGCTGTGCGGTGATGAAATCGTCGAGTGCAAGACCCACGTCGGCTACCTGCACCGCGCTTTCGAAAAACTGATGGAACGGCGCACTTATATACAGAACTTTACCGTGGTGTGCCGCATCGCGGTACCCGAACCGACCTTCAACGAATACCTGTATGCACAGGCCATTGAAGAACTGAGCGGTATCGAAGTACCGGAACGCGCGGTATGGCTGCGCACCCTGAACCTGGAACTGATGCGCCTGGCCAGCTTCCTGATGTGGATCGGCGGCCTCAGTGGCGCTTTCGGCCAGTACACCGTACCCAACTGGACCCTGGCTCATCGCGACTACGTGCTCGACCTTTTCGAGGAAATGACCGGCGCACGCATCTATCACATGTATATCGTGCCCGGCGGCGTGCGTGCCGGCCTGCCGGATGGTTTCGAGCAACGCGCCCGTGAAATCATGGATAGCACTGAAAAGCTGCTCGTCCAGATCGAGCGTGTAATGTTCAACAATACCGTGTTCAAGACTCGCTCAAAGGGTTTGGGCATCATTACGCCCGACATGATTGATCCCTACGGTATCGTCGGCCCCAATGCACGCGCCTGTGGTTTTGCCCGCGACCTGCGCAAGGACGAGCCCTACCTGGCCTATGACCAGCTCGATTTCGACGTCGTCACCGACAACGATTCCGATGCCTACAGCCGCGCCTACTGCCGGCTACAGGAAACCCGCCAGAGCATCAGCCTGATCCGCCAGTGTCTCGACAACGCACCGACCGACGGCCCGTTCCAGGCCGACATGCCCAACGTGCTGCACTGGAAAGTCCCGGCCGGTGAAACCTACGTCAAGGCCGAGTGTACCCGTGGTGAATACGGCTACTACATAGTTTCCGATGGCTCCGAGTATATCCGTCGCGTCCATGTACGCGGTCCAAGCTACACGCATGCGATCGCCGTAATGGAACGCCTCGCGGTCGGCACCAACATCGCCGACATCGCCGGTTTGATGGTATCGCTGCATACCTATCCACCGGAGATAGAGCGATAGGTCACAAGATATGAATGAAATAACTCACCGCAGAGACGCAGAGACGCAGAGTTTTATACAGGTGTTCGCAGGATCGGCTTTAGCCGCGTATCCTTTCAGTTCACGGCTAAAGCCGCTCCTACATCAACACAGAACATCCTCTGCGCCTCTGCGCCTCTGCGGTGAATTTTCCTTTTCGATCACTGAATTCTGTCGAGACATGCTATGAACCTGAAAGACCTGCTATCCCCTTTCTTTGTCTGGCAGCGCGCCTTCGAGAAGCCCTTCACCTCGATGCGCCCGACCATCGACCGGCCCGGCGCTCCGGCGTACCGGGGCTTCCATATCAACATTGCCGAAACCTGCGTCGGCTGCGGCAGCTGTCATACCATCTGCCAGAACCACGCCATCGACATGGTACCGGTGGCAGAATTCGAAGGCCGTCCGGGTGACAGCGGCCTGCGTCCGCGATTCGACTACGGCCGCTGCTGCTGGTGCGGGCTGTGCGTGGATATCTGTACCGCGGCCTCGCTGCGCATGAGCAATGAATACGCCTGGTTCACCGAAGACCCGACCGAGTTCCATTTCACTGCCGGCGTTGAAGACAAACCCTGGCAAAACAACGAACACGGCTACCGCCGTGCGGAAGGCTATCACCTGTACCCGCCCAAACGCATCGAGATGGACATGCTGCCGCCGGATGAAAGTGTGCAGTCGTTTGAAGAAGTGGCCAAAGGCTACAGCATCGAGCAGGCAAAGAAAGAAGCTGACCGCTGCGTTGAATGCGGCATCTGCGTCGCCACCTGCCCGGCGCACATGGATGTACCCGATTACATCCACAGCATCCGTGACGGCGACTACGAAAAAGGTCTGCAGCTGATGTATCGCACCAACCCGGTCCCGGCAACCTGCGGCCGCATCTGCACCCGCCGCTGCGAATCCGTGTGTCCGGTCGGTATCCTCGGCGAGCCGGTCGCGATCCGCTGGCTGAAGCGCTTCATCGTCGACCAGGTCGATGCAAAAGACTATAAACGCATACTGAATGACCAGGTCGGCAACAGCGGTAAAAATGTCGCGATCATCGGCGCAGGTCCCGGCGGCCTCAGTGCAGCCTATTATTTGCGCAAGAAAGGGCATGCAGTGACTGTTTTCGAAGCAGAGAAAGCTGCCGGCGGCATGCTGCGCTATGGCGTGCCGAGCTACCGCCTGCCGGATGACGAGCTCGACAAGGACATTGAATACATCGTCTCGCTGGGTGTCGACATGAATTACAACACACGGGTCGGCAAGGACATCAGTTTCGAGCTGCTGCTGCAGGACTACGATGCCGTGTTCCTGTCCACCGGTCTGTCGGTTCCATCCAGCATGCGCATCCAGGGTGAGGACCATCTGCGCGTACTTTCAGGTTTGCAGATACTCGCCGATGTTGCCAGCGGGCGTGATCCCGGTATCGGAAGCAAGGTCGCCGTGATTGGCGGCGGTAATGTCGCGATGGATGCCGCACGTGTATCGCGACGCCTGGGTGCTGACGTAACCATCCTCTACCGTCGCCGCATCGCCGACATGCCGGCGGACATCGAGGAAATCCACGAGTCACAGGAAGAAGGCTGCACCATCGTGCCGCAGGCCATTCCGGTCGAGATCGTCAACGCGACTCAACCTGATCAGGTCACGATCAAATGGGGCGAAGCCGAAATGGTGCAGGACCCGAAAGGCGGCCGCCCGCGCCCGGTACTGCAGGAAGACCGTATGCACGAAGAAACCTATGACTGCATTGTCTCGGCCATTGGCCAGGGCAGCAATCTCGACTTCCTGACAAAAGAAACACAGGAACAACTGACCATCGAATGGGGCAAGTTCACTCCGGGTGAATACCAGCACACGCCTTTGCAGAAAGTATTCGTTGGCGGCGACGTCGCCAATCGTGTTGCCGACGCCATCAGCGCCATCGAAGACGGCCACCACGCTGCACGCGGCATCGACCGCTTTCTGAACCCGGATGCTTACTAGGGCCTGTTAATACTATGCGGATACCCATCGCCGTCGGCCATTTTTTTGCAGGACAAGGCACATGATAATCAAGGGGATAAACTGACATGAATACCGTTGATGAAGTACTCGACTACGCGATCGACCAGGAACAACAGGCAGCCGATTTCTATGCGAATCTTGCTGAACGCGCTGAAAAAGCCGGTATGAAAAAAATATTACTCGAGTTTGCCGAAGAGGAAATACGCCACAAGGAACGCCTGCTCGCGGTAAAAACGGGCGAACATGAGCTCAGCCCCGAAGAGGAAGTGCTGGACCTGAAGATCTCGGATTACCTGGTTGAAGTCGATGAAAGCCCCGATATTTCCTACCAGGATGCACTGATCGTCGCGATGAAACGCGAACGTGCCGCCTATGAGCTCTACAGCGACATGGCCGAAAAAGTCCCGGAAAGCAATCTCAGGCAGGTCTTCGTTGGCCTGGCCAAGGAAGAAGCCAAGCACAAGCTGTTCTTCGAATCAGAATACGACGAACGCGTGTTGATGGATAATTGATCAAATTATACGAAAGATTTGTTTTACCGCAGAGGCGCGGAGACGCAGAGGATTTTTATTGTAGGAGCGGCTTTAGTCGCGAATTGTTCGCAAGCCCGGACAGGTGTTCGCGGCGAAAGCCACTCCTACAGGTGTTTACCACAATATAATACCTCTGCGTCTCCGCGCCTCTGCGGTGAATCCAGTTTTCTAACAGAACGATATAGTGATGGAAATCCAGACGATAACAACCACCCCGTTTGACGACCAGCGGCCCGGCACCTCGGGACTGCGCAAAAAAGTTAAAGTGTTTCAAACACCGCATTACCTGGCCAACTTTGTGCAATCGATTTTCAATGTACTCGAAGACTACCAGGGTAAGACCCTGGTGGTTGGTGGAGACGGTCGTTACTACAACCGCGAAGCACTGCAAATCATCTTGAAGATGGCCGCTGCCAACGGTTTCGGCAAGGTCATGGTGGGTCGTGGCGGCATCCTGTCGACACCGGCAGCCTCCTGTGTGATTCGAAAGTACCAGACTTTCGGCGGCATTATTCTCTCGGCCAGCCATAACCCGGGCGGCCCGGATGATGACTTCGGTATCAAGTACAATACCGCCAACGGCGGCCCTGCCCCCGAAAAAATCACCGAAGCCATTTATCAGCAGAGCCGGGAGATAACACAATACCTGATAGTGGAAGCAGCCGACATGGATCTCGATACGATTGGAGAGCAGCAACTCGGTGATATGCGCGTCGAAATTATCGACCCGGTCAGCGATTATGCTGACATGATGGAACAACTGTTCGATTTCGATGCAATGCGCAGCCTGCTCAGCTCGGGTTCATTCAGCATGCGCTTCGATGCAATGAATGCCGTTACCGGCCCCTATGCACAGGAGATACTGGAGACGCGACTCGGCGCAGCGGCAGGCACGGTATTGCGTGGTGAACCGCTGCCTGATTTTGGCGGTGCGCACCCGGACCCGAACCTGGCGCACGCAAAGGAACTGGTGGCAACGATGACTGGTGCTGATGCACCCGACTTCGGTGCGGCATCGGATGGCGACGGCGACCGCAACATGATTCTCGGCCGCGATTTCTATGTCACGCCCAGCGACAGCCTTGCCCTGCTCGCCGCAAATGCTGCACTGGTTCCCGGCTATGCCGAAGGACTTGCCGGTGTCGCGCGCTCGATGCCAACCAGCCAGGCGATCGACCGTGTTGCAGCCGCCCTGGGCATAGAATGTTATGAAACACCCACCGGCTGGAAATTTTTTGGCAACCTGCTCGATGCCGGCAGGATCACGCTCTGCGGTGAAGAGTCCTTCGGTACCGGTTCGGATCACGTACGCGAGAAAGACGGCCTCTGGGCCGTATTGTTCTGGCTGAATATCCTCGCGGTACGCAAGCAGCCGGTCGCAGATATCGTGCACGAGCACTGGAAGCAGTATGGACGTGACGTATATACGCGTCATGACTACGAAGGCGTATCCGCTGACGGCGCCAGTGCATTGATGGAGCAGCTGCGTGAGCGCACCGGCGGACTCGGTGGACAAAGTTTCGGCGATTATACAGTCGAGCTTGCAGATGACTTCAGTTATACCGATTCCGTTGACAACAGCGTCAGCAGCAAGCAGGGCATCCGCATTCTGTTCGACAACGGCGCGCGCATCGTCTATCGCCTCTCCGGCACCGGCACCGAAGGCGCTACCTTGCGTGTGTACATCGAGCAACCGGAAACCGATGCCGACAGGCTCGAGCATGATCCGCAAGAAACACTGGCCGAACTGATCAGCCTGTCAGCCACCATCGCGGAAATAGAAAAATTCACCGGGCGCACAGCACCGGATGTGATCACCTGAGCGGACAGTTATTTAAATAAATCACCGCAGAGGCGCTGAGACGCAGAGGATTTTATTGTAGGAGCGGCTTTAGCCGCGAATTGCTCGCAAGCTCGTACAGATGTTCGCGGCTAAAGCCGCTCCTACGATTATCGATAATAAACCTCTGCGCCTCGGCGCCCCTGCGGTAAATTAATGCATTTCTTCTTATCCAGTCTATGGCGCTGATAAGTAAGAATGTTGTTGAAAAAGTACATATTGACGCACGATATCGAACCAATTTTGATTCTAATCAACACATAAACTGACCATCAGAGTATAAATAACAAAAAGACTCGAATCTTGCAGTAAATACTATGGATATTGGTATTATTCTGCTCTATTAATACAGCAGACATCACAATAACAAAAACAATAACAGGGCAAACTCGTCACCATGCAGCTGATACTTATCAGGCGGTTTTTCAAGCATGAGCATTGAAGAATTTATTTCCAGCATTACAGCTTCAGCCAATAACCAGCCAGGTCATTTGCTGCAGTACCTGTATGAAATCCAGTACCAGTACGCCCATATTTCTCAGCAGGCTATAAAGTTGCTTGCAGAAAAACTGTCGCTAACCGAATCGCATATTCACGGCGTCATCGGTTTTTATTCCTTCCTGCATGATTCACCACGCGGGGCTTACGATGTGCTGATAAGTGACAGCATTACAGATCACATGCTCGGTAGCCGTAGCTTACTGGATGCCCTTTGCAAAAAGCTTGGCGTCGTACCCGGTGTACCCCGCGAAGATGGACGGGTCACAGTGGATACCACTTCATGCACCGGTCTGTGCGACCAGGGGCCTGCCATGCTGGTCAATGGCTGGGCCGTTACCCGGCTGGATGAAAACCGGATCGATAACATTGCTGAATTGATTGAATCCGCAACAGCGGTCGATCAATGGCCGAATGAATTTTTTCGAGTTGAAGACAATATTCAACGACGCGACATCCTGCTGTCAGATGAATCGAATGACGGCGAAGCGCTGAGATCACTGATCGATCAAGGCGAAGATGCCATGCTTGAACAAATCGAATCATCCGGCCTGCGTGGCCGCGGCGGCGCCGGTTTCAACACCGGTATGAAATGGCGCTTCTGCAAGCAGACTGAAGCAGACCAGCGCTACGTGGTGTGCAATGCTGATGAAGGCGAACCCGGCACCTTCAAGGACCGCATACTGCTGAATGCCTATGCCGACAAAGTGTTCGAAGGCATGACCGTCTGCGCCGGTGTTATTGGCGCAACTAAAGGCTGCCTCTATCTGCGCGGCGAATACCGCTACCTTCGCGCACCGCTCGAACAAATACTGCAGCAGAGGCGTGAAGCCGGCTTGCTTGGGAATACTATTCTTGGCCAGGGCGGCTTTGATTTTGACATTGAAATTCACATGGGTGCCGGCGCCTATATCTGCGGTGAAGAGTCATCCCTGATTGAGTCGCTGGAAGGCAAACGCGGTATACCACGCAAGCGCCCGCCTTTTCCGGTCACGCATGGTTATCAGAACAGGCCGACCGTGGTCAATAACGTTGAAACCTTCATGGCCGCTGCACTGATTGCAGTTCACGGCGCTGACTGGTTCAGCTCGGTTGGCACCGAGCAATCCAGCGGCACCAAGCTGATCAGTATCAGCGGCGACTGTGAAAAACCCGGCATCTATGAATACCCGTTTGGTGTCTCGATACAGGACATTCTCAAGGACTGCGCTGCAAAAGACACCCAGGCAGTGCAGATTGCCGGCGCCGCCGGCTTTACCATTCCACCGGCAGAATTCGAGCGTTGTATCGCTTTTGAAGATGTATCCACCGGCGGTTCTTTCATGGTATTCAAGCAGGACCGCGACCTGCTCGACATGGTAAAGAACTTTGCGCATTTCTTCGTCCACGAAAGCTGTGGCTTCTGCACCCCCTGCCGTGTCGGCAGTTCCTTGATGAAAGACCTGGTCGACAAGGTACACTCGGGTCATGCCGGACAATATGACCTCGATGAGATGCAGAACATAGGACAGCTGATGCGCTCTACCAGTCACTGCGGACTCGGCACAACTGCACCCAATCCAGTGCTGGATACACTTGAGAAGTTTCCACAGATCTATGAAAAACATCTCAAACACAGCAGCTATGAACCCGCCTTCGATCTCGATGCGGCTTTACAGGATGCCCGTGACATTACCGGGCGCGATGATGCCGGTGCACACCTGGGAACAAAATCATGAACGGCAGCAATACATTTAAACTGGATGGCAAGGATATACCGTTTGAAGATGGCGATACCATTATGGATGCCGCTTTAAGGGCAGGCGAATATATACCGCATCTGTGCCATAACCCCGAATTCTCGCCCCATGGCAGCTGCCGGGTCTGTGTTGTCAATGCGAACGGCAGGCAGATCTCTGCCTGTACGCAACCGGCAGTGCAAAACATGGAGATCGACAACTCGTCGGATGAAATCATGGATCAGCGACGTTCCTTGCTGCAGATGCTGTTTGTTGAAGGCAACCATGTCTGTCCCGGCTGCGAAAAAAGCGGCGCCTGCCAGTTACAGGCCGTTGCTTATTACGCCAACATGCTGTCACCGCATTTCACCCACTTCTTTCCACAGCGTTCTGTCGATGCGTCGCATGCGGATATCGCCATCGACTTCAATCGCTGCATACTCTGCGAACTGTGTGTACGCGCCAGCAGGGATGTTGACCATAAGAATGTTTTTGCCATCGACGGTCGCGGCATCAACAGTCACCTGGTCATCAACTCACCCAGCGGTAAACTCGGTGACAGCAGCTTTGCTGCGAGCGACAAGGCGGCACATGTCTGCCCTGTCGGCGCCATCCTTCCAAAGCACACGGCTTATGACAGGCCCATCGGCGAGCGCCTGTACGACAAGCAGCCGATCAGTGTTGTCGGCGATGTTGCCGCCCACGACCAGGACGAGGATCGATAACCATGGCCGAGAAAATAAAAGTCGCCACCGCCTCGCTTTGCGGCTGCTTTGGATGCCACATGTCGGTTCTCGATATCGATGAACGCATCCTGGATCTGGTGCAGCTGGTGGAATTCGACCGCTCTCCAATAACCGACATCAAGACCGTTGGTGATTGCGATATCGGCATTATTGAAGGCGGTGTCGCCAATACCGAGAACGTCGAAGTACTGCAGGAATTTCGCAAACACTGCAAAATCCTGGTGGCGCTGGGTGCCTGTGCGGTCAACGGCGGCATCCCTGCGATGCGCAACAGTTTTACACTGAAAGAATGCCTTGAAGAATCTTATGTCGACGGCATCGGCGTCGACAACCCGATGATACCGGGCGATAAGGAGATTCCAATGTTATTGAACAAGGTGCACCCGATTCACGAAGTGGTGAAAGTCGATTACTTTCTTCCCGGCTGCCCGCCAACTGGCGATACCATCTGGACATTCCTGACAGAACTGATCGAGGGTAAGCCGATCAGTTT
>CALLCZ010000043.1 GCA_937998645.1 uncultured Gammaproteobacteria bacterium | reverse complement strand
TTATTTCTTCACTGAAATTCGGCGTGACTGTGCGACTTCCTGCTTCGGAATGGTGATTTTCAGTACACCGTGTTCGGACTGCGCTTCGATCGCTTCAGCATTGGCCGAGTCAGGAAGTGTAAAGCGGCGGTAGAAGACACCATACTGGCGTTCGACGCGCTTGTAGTTTTCCTCTTCGGTCTTTTTCTCGGACTGGCGCTCACCCTTGATAGTCAGTACGCCTTTGTCCATGGTGACTTCTATTTCGTCCGGGTCTACACCGGGGATATCCGCCAGCAGGGTAAATGCCTTGTCATCTTCCTTGATATCAACAGCCGGCGCCCAGTTGGCCGTAGCAATATTGCCATTGTCTTCGGTATCAAACTTGGTCATTGGCATGTTCAGTTCACGCTGGAGTTGATCAAACACGCTCCACGGATTGTGTCGAGTTAAGCTCATAGTATCTCTCCTCAGGTTAATCATATTGCTTCTCTGAACTATATTTGTGGGCGCCAGTAGATATTTCAAGGGTGGAACTAACATGGGAGTTCAATAACAGTTGGCGTGTCTGGTACTATGTACGGGCTGATAAACAAGGGTCTGATTGTGTCTGAAAAATTGCTTAAATGGATACGTCCGGAAATTCGTGAACTGTCGGCCTATCATGTGCCGGATGCCAGTGGCCTGGTCAAGCTGGATGCGATGGAAAATCCCTATCGCCTGCCTGAAGGGCTGCTGCCCCGGTGGCAGCAGGGTCTGGCGTCAGTAGCGCTCAATCGTTACCCGGATCCGGCAGCTACAGAGCTGCAACACAGGCTGATTGAAGTTATGCAGGTGCCGCAAGGGCGGTCTATAGTGCTCGGCAATGGTTCGGACGAACTTATCCAGATGCTGGCATTGGCGGTAGCTTCAAAACAACGTTGCATCATGTCATTCGAGCCCGGTTTCGTCATGTACAGCATGATCGCCAGGTTTGCCGGAATGGAGTACGTGGGCGTGCCGCTGGCGGAGGATTTCACCCTTGATATGGAAAAAACCCGTGCTGCGATCGAGCAGCATCAGCCGGCAGTAATCTTCATCGCCTATCCCAATAACCCGACCGGTAACCTGTTTGATGCCGATGCGGTCGAGGAGATTATTCGCATTGCTCCCGGACTGGTGGTTGTCGACGAAGCCTACCACCCGTTTGCGCAAACCAGTTTCATGCCAAGGCTGAATGATTACGATCAATTGCTGGTGATGCGCACTGTTTCCAAAATGGGCCTGGCGGGATTGAGGCTGGGTCTTTTGTGTGGAGACCGTGAGCTGATCAACGAGATCAACAAGGTGCGTTTGCCCTACAATATCAATGTGCTGACCCAGTACACCGCCGGCTTTATTCTGGACAACGCCGGTTTTCTTGACGGGCAGGCGGAAATGATACGTGCAGACAGGGAGCAGCTGTTGAGCCAGCTCTCGCTTTTCGAAGACATAGAAGTGTACCCGAGCCAGGCGAATTTTATTCTTTTCAGGGTGAGACAGGGCAATGCGACCGAAGTGTTTACATCATTGTGCAAGGATGGCGTGCTGATCAAGAACCTGGACAAACCGGGCCCATTGCAAGGCTGTCTAAGGGTAACCGTCGGTACAACGGCAGAGAACCAGGCATTTATACAGGCCCTGGAACATGCATTACATTCGTAATGCAAGTTCCAGGGACGAGGGACGAGGGGCAAGTGGCGAGGAGTAAAGCTGTTTTGTAGCAAGTATGTCGAGACAGTGCTTGAAGCTTGCGGCCAAACGCAAATCAGATGCTCATTTAAAAAAACGCTGATTTCGTAAGCCTGATTATGGTGTGTTACCTGGAATATAGTACCAGTTTGCCACGTTTTTCCTCGCCACTTGCCCCTCGTCCCTAGCCACTGTTTTTAAAGACTTCTCATCGGCCGCTGTCCCAGCACGGCATCAACGCTGAAGCTCTGGCGTTCGCGTATACCGTCGATACGGAAGTTATCTCCCGGCCTGCCAGCCGCTATCATATCGAGCACATCAGCCGTATCCTTGATATCTACCTGATTGATGTGTGTAATGATATCACCCACCTCCAGCCCGGCCTTGCTACCCGGGCCGCCTTCATCAACACCGGTAATCAACACGCCCTGTATTTGCAGGTTGAGACTCTTCAGTGTCTGCAATGGCACACTTTGTCCTTCAACACCCAGCCAGCCGCGTATCACATACCCGTTTTCGGTAATTTGTCTCATAACATCACTGACAAGATCAATCGGAATGGCGAAACCAATGCCATTGAAATTGCCGGTCTCGGTATAGATCAGGGAATTGATACCGACAATTTCGCCCTCTGTATTGATCAGCGCGCCACCTGAGTTGCCTGGATTAATCGCGGCATCGGTTTGCAAAAAGTTTTCGTAAGTATTCTGGCTCACCTGGCTGCGGCCGGTGGCGCTGATGATGCCTTGTGTGACAGTCTGGCCGATTCTGAACGGGTAACCGATCGCAAGCACGACATCGCCGATATTCAGTTTCTTCAGATTGGCAATGCTCACTTCGGGCAGATTGTCGAGTTCGATTTTTAACACCGCGATGTCTGTATCCGGGTCCGTACCGACCAGGCGCGCCTCGGCGGTTCGTCCATCATTGAGTGCGACGATGACTCTTTCTGCTTTGGCAATGACATGATGATTGGTAATGACGTAACCGCGCGTGTCGAGAATGACACCTGAGCCTGAACTGCTGTGCCGTTTGGTCTGGGTCAGATTTGGCAGGTGTTTGCCAAATATCTGTTCCAGCTGGCGTCGTGCATTTTCTTTTACCGGAACTTCAATCAGGCTCTGGACCTGCAGGCTGACAACAGCAGGCGCGGTCTTGCTGACAGCATCCGAAAAACTGCTGGGTTGCTTCCCTGAAATGGCCGAAGCGAACCCGCTCCAGTCGCTGTCAGTGATAACAATTTTGCCTTGTGCGAACAGAACCGCCAGGCCGACGAGAATTCCGACCAGCGTCCAGAGCAGGATATATTTAATTGTGCCGTTTTTCATGATCGTCTGACTTTTTGTAACCTGTTGTTATTATTATAAAAATCACAAATAACTTGGTTATTTGAGCAACTTGATATATCCTATGCGCGCTTTTTGTCTGCCGGTTTATGCTTTGATGCTGGCGGAAACATTGATTGTAAGCACATGACAAGCGTTTTAACAGGGGTCGTCCTCGTGCTTACAGGGCCCGAATTTTCTTACGCGGAGATTTATACATGTCTACTGACGTCGTAGATAAGGACAAGCGCCGCTTTCTGACAGCAGCCACCAGTGTGGTTGGTGCTGTAGGAGCCGGTTTCGTCGCTGTTCCTTTCATAGCTTCCTGGATGCCAAGTGAGCGCGCCAAAAATGCCGGCGCACCCGTCGAGGCAGATATCAGCAAACTCGAAGAAGGTCGCATGATGATTGTCGAATGGCAAAGCAAGCCGGTATGGATTGTGCGCCGCTCCCGGCAGATGCTGGATAGCCTGCCGAAGCTGAATGACAATCTGCGTGACCCGGCTTCCGAAAACGCAGACCAGCAGCCAGAATATGCGCAAAACGAGACACGTTCACGCAAGCCGGAAATACTGGTGCTGGTGGGTATCTGTACCCACCTTGGCTGTTCGCCGTCTTATCGCCCGGAAATTGCGCCTGCTGACCTGGGTGATGATTGGATGGGCGGTTTCTTCTGTCCTTGCCATAGCTCGAAGTTTGACATGGCAGGCCGTGTATACACTGGCGTACCAGCACCGACCAACCTTCCGGTGCCGCCTCATTATTACCTGACCGAGAATACCATCCTGGTGGGTGAAGACGGGGGGGCTGCATAATGGGTAAGTTAATTGGGTGGATTGATGATCGTTTTCCGCTGATGAAAATGTGGAACGAGCATCTTGCTGAATACTACGCACCAAAAAATTTCAACTTCTGGTATTTCTTCGGCTCTCTGGCGCTGATGGTGCTGGTGATCCAGATAATTTCAGGTATTTTCCTGACCATGCACTACAAGCCGGATGCCGAGCTCGCATTCGCCTCCGTCGAATACATCATGCGCGATGTGCCTTATGGCTGGTTGATCCGCTATATACACTCCACTGGTGCAACCGCGTTCTTTATCGTGGTTTACCTGCACATGCTGCGAGGCCTGATGTACGGCTCCTACAAGAAGCCACGTGAACTGATCTGGCTGTTCGGCATGTTCATCTACCTGGCATTGATGGCGGAAGCCTTCATGGGTTACCTGTTGCCATGGGGCCAGATGTCATACTGGGGCGCCCAGGTGATTATCTCCCTGTTTGGTGCAATTCCTGTAATTGGTGATGACCTGACACTTTGGATTCGTGGCGACTTCGTTATTTCAGATGCTACGTTGAACCGTTTCTTTGCATTACATGTGATTGCGCTGCCGCTGGTTCTGATCTTCCTCGTGGTTGCCCATATCCTGGCGCTGCATGAGGTTGGTTCAAATAACCCGGATGGCGTTGAGATCAAGAAGAACAAGGATGAAAATGGTATTCCGCTGGATGGCATTCCGTTCCACCCGTACTACACGGTAAAAGATATCGTTGGTGTGGTTGTGTTCCTGTTCTTCTTCGCGACCGTGATGTTCTTCTTCCCGGACGGCGGCGGTTACTTCCTTGAGCACGCCAATTTTATTGCATCGGATCCATTAAAGACGCCGGAGCATATTGCACCTGTGTGGTACTTCACGCCGTTCTACGCAATCCTGCGTGCGGTGCCTGACAAGCTGATGGGTGTTGGCGCCATGGGGGCTGCCATTGTGCTGTTGTTCTTCATGCCGTGGATTGACCGTTGCAAGGTCAAGTCGATTCGCTATCGTTCGAACATCTACAAGATCAATCTTGCTGTGTTTGTTGTCAGCTTTGTTGTGCTGGGCTGGCTTGCGATGCAGCCTGTGACATCAACGATCACAATGCTTTCGCAGGTGTTCTCTTTGCTGTATTTCGGCTTCTTTGTCGTACTGTTTATTACATCGAAGAATGAGGATACCAAACCAGTACCGGATAGGGTGACAGAATGAAAAAACAGATCCTGACATTGATACTAAGCGTATTGCCGACATTTGCATATGCTGCTGGCGGTGGTGTTCATCTTGATTCTGCACCTATCGATACTTCTGATATGGAGTCAGTCAAACGAGGTGCGAAGCACTTCATCGATTACTGCTTCAGTTGTCATGAAGCCGGTTACATGCGTTATAACCGTATCGCTCGCGATACCGGCATGACTGACGCGGAGCTGCGTGAGGAGCTTATCTTTACCACCAATGAAAAAGGTGAGCCTACTAAAGTGGGTTCATTGATGAAGGTGGCGATGACGGAAGATTATGCCAGGAATGTATTTGGTACGGCAGTTCCTGACCTGACGCTTACTGCTCGTGCACGCGGTGCGGACTGGGTATATACCTACCTGCGCACATTCTATATGGACCCTTACCGCCCTACGGGTAACAACAACCTGGTTTTCCCCGATGTCGGTATGCCTAATGTGCTTTCATCGCTGCAGGGCGTACAGAGAGCGGTATACAAGACCGAAACACGCCAGGGCGTGGAAGTTGAAACCGTTGATCGCCTGGAGCTGGCACAAGCCGGCAGTATGACCGCTGAAGAGTTCGATGTATTCGTTACTGACCTGACCAACTTCATGGTTTACCTGGCTGAGCCTGTGCAGAATGAACGCAAAAGTCTTGGTATAAAGGTCCTGATCTTCCTGGTTATTTTCTTTGTGCTGGCATACATGTTGAAGAAAGAATACTGGAAGGACGTACACTAAACACTGTGGCGTGGGAATTAATAACAATTTGGCCGCAGTGAGTGCGTTAATAATATGAATCTTTATTCAACAGCTACATCTATCTATTGTCACAGAACGCGAATTGTTCTGGCCGAGAAAGATATTGCACATGAAAGCATTATCGTTGATCCCAGGAATCTTCCGGAAGATCTGATTGACCTGAATCCCTACAGCAGTCTGCCTACCCTGGTTGACCGCGACCTGGTGTTGTATAACTCGCGCGTCATCATGGAGTATCTGGAAGAAAGATTTCCTCATCCTCCCCTGATGCCGGTAGGGCCAGTGGCGAGAGCACAGACAAGGCTGGCATTATTCCGTGTGGAGAATGACTGGTACCCGCTGGCTGAGATTATCGAAACCAAAGGCGAGAAAGCCGCCGTGAAGGCGCGCAAGGAACTCATGGAAAGCATCGCGGCGTCTGCTGATGTGTTCTCCGCCATGCCGTATTTCCTCAGTGAAGAGTTCTCCCTGGTGGACGCAAGCATTGCCCCGCTGTTATGGCGTTTGCCGCACTACGGTATTGAGTTGCCCAAGGCGGCCAAGGCCGTACTGACTTATGCCGATAGATTATTTGATCGGGAAGGATTCAAGCTCAGCCTCACAGAAGGTGAACGCGAGTATAGATTGTAGACAGCAGATCTCTCTATGAACCACAGAGATCACAGGGGTTCATGGAGATTTCTGATGTTTCGGTAATTAAACTCAGACACTTTGTATATCTGCGTGTCCTCTGTGGTTCTAAAGCTGCTTTTTTTCCTGCCTGCGTAATCTCGTTTGATACGCTAGAATACTGTGTATGACTTCCAGTCGCCCCTACCTAGTTCGAGCCATGTATCAATGGATTGTCGATAATGGCATGACTCCACACCTGCTGGTAAATGCCGAGCATGAAAACTGCATGGTGCCGGCAGGCCATATCAATGATGGCAAGATTGTGCTGAATATTGCGCCAATGGCCGTTCAGGGCTTGACCCTGGGTGATGATGAAGTCATCTTCAGCGCGCGGTTTAGCGGCAAGGCTGAGTCGATTCTGGTGCCGGTGCCGGCGATACTCGCGGTTTATGCGCGTGAGAACGGGCAGGGCATGATGTTTTCTGATGATGACAACCCGGACCAGTCTTCCGGAAAAGGCTCGGACGATGGGCCGGAAACGGATCCGGACAAACCGCGCCCGAATCTGAGAGTAGTCAAGTAGCAGTTCTAGTAACTGGTTACTGCCCAAGAAGCTGGTGATCCACCAGGTCGCAGATGCAATGGATGGCGAGCAGATGCACTTCCTGTATGCGTGCCGTCGAGTCTGAAGGTACGCGAATCTCGACATCATCAGCAGTCAGAGCCGATGCCATGTCACCACCCTGTTTCCCGCTGAGTGCAATGACCTGCATCTCACGTTCGTGTGCGGCCTCGATGGCCCGGTTAACATTGGTTGAGTTTCCGCTGGTGCTGATTGCTAACAGGATATCACCCTGTTGCCCGAGTGCGTTGACCTGCCTGGAGAAAACCTGGTCATAGCTGTAGTCATTGGCGATCGATGTCAGAGTCGAGCTGTCGGTGGTCAGTGCAACGGCAGGCAGTCCCGGACGTTCCATTTCGAAGCGGTTGAGCATCTCCGATGAAAAATGCTGGGCATCGCCTGCCGAGCCACCATTGCCGCATGAAAGTATTTTACCGCCGCCGAGCAGACATTGCGTAATCATCTGTGCTGCAGTAGCCAGGGGCTCGGCAAGCAGGTCTGCGGCAGCCTGCTTGGTATTGATACTGTCGTGGAAGTTCTGTTTGATTCGGCTGATCAGGTCCATGGGTGCGGTTCACCTTAAAATGCGTTTTTTATCCACTCGAAAGAATAAATATTTGATCCATTATTCTGGACTTTCTCGGTCATCGCAACAACATCAAAACGACCATTTTTCAATTTAGTTTCGCGTTGCAGATATTGCTCTGCCGTAATGCGCAGTTTTTCCTGTTTGCTGCTGGTAATGCTCTCCAGCGCGCCGCCATAGACATTATTCTTGCGAAAGCGTACTTCGACAAATACCACAGTGTTGTTGTCCTGCATGACCAGGTCGAGTTCGCCTCTGCGTCCGTAGTAATTTTTCGCCAGTAGCTTTAATCCCTGCTGCTGCAGATAATTACAGCAGGCCAGTTCGGCATCCTGTCCGCGATCACGACTGTTCTGCACTATGAACTGCGGCTTTAACAGGCGGGATAGTGAGGTCCAGGTGCACCGGCACACCGTTTTTGAACTGCGCCCATAACAATTCACGGTGCAGCCGCAGGTTCTCATCCAGAGATATGATACCGGTCTCACCGGAGAAACGTGCATAGTCATGAGATTGCAGGTACTTGAGGCTTTGAATGATGTTAAATGCATCGATGCCCAGCGCAAACAGGCGCGTATATACACGCTGATCTTTCCATGTCGAATTGAAATTTTTCTTTAGCATGTTGTCCGAGCTTAAAGTCCAGGGCAGGTCGCAAAAAGTCACACCATCCAGATCGCGGTCAGCGTTCCTGTCCAGGTAGCCGCTGTATACATGTGATGTTGCATACACCGGCAGATCGCCCGCGTGATGAAACTTGAGGGCGGGGATGATGCCTCTTGCCGCTCTATGAGTAGCTGCAAGAAAGATCATATCTATGTCCTGGCGGCGATAAGGAATAAACTGAAGCCTGGTGCCAAGGACATGCTCCAGGTCCTTGTGTCGTGCATTACTGTCATCCAGATTGAATAAGGCCTTTATTTGCCTGGAGTAGTCATCGACATTCGTCGGGTATTGCTCGCTGGCAAGCACCGAGCCGCCCAGTTGCTCGAAGCGTTTTGTAAAAGCATAGAGTATACGCCGTCCCCAGTCGCTATCCGGTATCAGTACCGCAGCTGTTGTATGGTCGTCGCGTATGGCGAGTTCTGCAGCCTGCCTCGCCTCATCTTCGGGCAGTAAGCCAAACTGGTACAGATTGTCAGACAGGCTTAATGGATTTTCGGCATAGTTGAGTGTCAGTGTGGGCACATCGAGGCTGAATTCCTGCGTCAGCCTGTTGATACTGGCTTTATCCAGTGGCCCGATGATGTAGCTGGCGCCATCCGCAATTGCCTGCTGATATAGCTCATTGAAACTTACGCTCTCATCGCTGGTGTCATAGAAGCGCAGCAGGGGTTTCTCGCTGGAAGTCTGTTTGTACCATGCCGTCACGATGCCGCCCTGTATGGCATCGGTAACGCTTTTATATTGACCCTGCATGGGCAGCATGATGGCAATGCTTGTGGCCGGGGTAAAGGTTTGCTGGTATTCAATCAGCAAATTGTCGATGAACTGGTTGCTGACCGGGTGTGATGGATAGCGCGTGCCCCAGTCGAGGATAGTTTCCTGAATTGCACTGACGTTTGTCTGCGCCATTCTGAGCCCGCGCGCCAGGTCTATCCAGCCCCTGGTTGTTTGATTGTCCGTTTTGGAAGCCTGCAGGCTTATTTCCGGGGTGCGCTGCAAGGCTGCCCAGATGGCTTCGTGGTTTTTTTCTTTTTCCGCCCCGGTTCCCAGGTAGTGGTCAAGCTCAACTCTTATGCGAACCGCTTCCAGATGGTATCCCAGGTCGAGATTGGCATCGGCCATAATCTTTCTGGCTTCGATATATTGTGGTAGTGGCAGCTCCTTTAACGGGGGCAGCAGTTCGACCGCTTGCCTGGGATTCTCGTTGGCCAGGGCAATCTTGGCCGCCAGCAGGTTGATCTGGTGCTGCTGGCTACGGGCGCTGCTCTCCGCATCCAGTGTCTGCAGCTGGCTTTCAGCCATTCGCAGGTCGCCGCGTTGAATGAGTAATTCGGCGGCCTTGAGTAAATATTGCTCGCGTTGTTTGCCGCTGCTTTCACTGGCAAGGCCGATGTAGTCTTCAGCGCTCATTTCATCAGGCTGGGCTTCCATGGCTTCGTCAGTCTGACTGCGTACTGCATCGGAGATGATTTCATCGACGCTTTTCTCGGGGCCCGTGGCACAGGCGCTGAGCAGTGCGATCAGGCAGATGGTAATAAGGGGATTAAGCGATTTCAAGATATCAGTCTGGACAAATTAATCAATAAGTTAGAGTATTGCATACGCGGCTCGAGTGTATTCTACAACAGCCTGCCAGTGTTACGAGCATAAAGTAGGCTAATCAGTGTCAAATCTTACACAAAACCCGGCAACATTATTCCTCGTTGCCACACCAATCGGCAACCTCGGTGATATCAGTTCACGTGCACTGGAAACACTGAAATCCGTCGACCTGATAGCCGCCGAGGATACGCGCCATAGCAGGCGCCTGCTACAGCATTTTGTGATTAATACCAGGTTGATAGCCTGTCATGAGCATAACGAGGAGCAGCAGACCCCGGCTATGATTGAGTGCCTGCTAAAGGGCCAGTCTATCGCACTGATCTCGGATGCGGGTACACCACTGGTGAGTGATCCTGGTTACCGGCTGGTACAGGCTGCAATTGAGCAAAATATCAGGGTGGTTCCGGTTCCGGGGCCATGTGCAGCGATTGTCGCCTTGAGTGCCTCAGGCTTGCCAACGGATCGCTTTGTGTTCGAAGGCTTTCCACCTGCCAGGCAGGGTGCGCGACTGAATTACCTGCAGGCATTGCAACTGGAACAGCGTACCCTGGTGTTTTATGTTTCCTGTCACCGCATCACCGCCACCCTGGAAGACATGGTATCTGTGTTCGGTGGCGGCAGGCAGGCTGTGCTGGCGAGAGAGCTGACAAAAACATTCGAGACCATACACAAGGCCGCGTTGAGTGAACTTAAACAGTGGGTGGAAACAGACGAGAATCAGCGCAAAGGAGAAATCGTTGTGCTGGTTGAAGGCGCCCCGGAGCAGGGTGATGACAAGCAGCAGCTGCTGAATAAACTGCTGCCCGTACTCGTTGATGAGTTGCCGGTCAAGCAGGCTGCAAAAATTGCGTCAAAAGTAACGGGTTTGCACAAGAATGATTTATACAGGCTGGCGCTGGGCCTGAAGCAGGAAAATAAATGATAAAAACATTATCAGCCATTGCGTTGTTTATTCTGTTCATAGCATCAGCCAGGGCGGTTAATGACAGGGCCTTGTTCTGGCAGGTGCAATCGGACAATGCAAAGGTGTATTTACTGGGCTCAATTCATTACGCCGATGACAGTTTTTATCCGCTAAGACGAGAAATTGAACAGGCGTTCTATTCGTCTGGTCACCTTGTGGTGGAAATAAATATTGATGCTGACAAAGCGCAAAGATACAGGGAGTTGGTGCAGCAAAAAGGATCTTATCAGGGCGAGGCCACGATCAGGGATGACATATCCGATGAAACATACCGACAGTTACAGTACCGTCTTCGTCGCCTGGGTGTGCCGCTGGATATGGTGCACAAGCAAAAGCCCGGCATGCTTGTGCTCACATTGACGGCGGTACAGGTAATGAAAATGGGCTTTATGCCGGAACTGGGTATCGATGCCTATTTTCTGAAAAGGGCTGTGGACAGTAAAAAACATATCATCGAACTTGAGACCGTCGAAGAGCAGATGGATATTTTTCTGAATGTAACCGACGGTGATTTAATGTTGCGCGAAACCCTGCATTCACTGGACGAAGCCGATATGTTGATGATGGATATGACGCGCTGCTGGAAGAGGGGTGATGAGGCCTGCCTCGAAAAAATACTGTTTGAAGATGCGATGACCCGGTACCCGTCTTTCATACGTATTTATGACAAGCTGTTTTTCAAGCGCAATGAAAATATGGCTAATGACATCAAGGGTTTTCTGGAGGGTGAGGGTACCTACTTTGTAGTGATCGGTGCCGGCCACCTTGTTGGTGATAAAGGCATACCTGTGCTGTTGCGTAATGCGGGCTTTGATGTCGGGCGCCTGTAACCATGCCAGAGCAAAATCCAATAAAAGGAGATTTGTTTCAACGCAAAGGCCGCCAAGACGCAAAGAACGCAGAGTGCTTTTGTTGTGTGGGGAGTGGCTTCAGCCACGTACACGTGTAATTTCGGCAACGCGTAGGCCGGCATAAGCGAAGTGTTGCCGGCGTTTCGCCGGGAAATGCACAATATTATCCCCGGTCTGCGGCTTGATTCAGAACGGCCAGGAATACAAGAATATTCACCGCAGGCGCGGAGGACGCTGAGAGTTGTTGGCTATTTATGTGTGTATGCTTTGAATCTATCGTTTTCTTTGCGTACTCAGCGCCTTCGTGCACTCTGCGTCAAGTGATTTTTTCAATGATGGCAATGGTCTATAGGCTGACCAATGGTCTGATTAGAAAAAAACACCCGGTTGCCCGGGTGTTTTCTATGTGGCGTCTGGAGTTTATAAACCCAGCTTCTTCTCGAGGTAGTGGATGTTGGTACCACCCGCCTGGAATGCAGTATCAGCCATTATGTCGCGGTGTAAATCGATATTGGTTCTGATGCCGGTGATGTCTATTTCGGCCAGCGCGCCTTGCATGCGTGCGATGGCAACTTCACGGTCGCAGCCGTAGGCAATCAGTTTTCCAATCATTGAATCGTAGTGTGGAGGTACGGTGTAACCGCCATAGATGTGTGTATCGATGCGAATACCCGGGCCGCCGGGCGGGTGGTAGCGCTCAATTTTGCCGGGCGATGGCATGAATGTTTTTGCGTCTTCGGCATTGATGCGGCACTCGATGGCGTGGCCGCTAATTTCGATGTCGCTTTGCTTGTAGCGCAGCTTTTCACCTGATGCGATGTACAGCTGTTCCTTGATGATATCAACCCCGGTAATCATCTCGGTGACCGGGTGTTCCACCTGTACGCGTGTGTTCATTTCGATGAAATAAAACTCGCCATCCTGGTAAAGGAATTCAAAGGTACCGGCGCCACGGTATCTCATTTTATTGCAGGCATCGACGCAGCGTTGTCCGATCTTCTTGCGCATGCGTGGAGTGATGCCGGGTGCGGGAGCTTCTTCCACCACTTTTTGATGGCGTCGCTGCATCGAACAGTCACGTTCACCCAGATGTATAGCATTGCCCTGGCCATCCGACAGTACCTGAATTTCCACATGACGCGGTGTTTCGAGGTATTTCTCCATGTATACCATGTCGTTGCCGAAGTTGGCCGCGGCTTCCTGCTTGGTTAATGCGATTGAGTTCATTAGCGTGGCTTCTGTATGCACCACGCGCATACCGCGACCTCCGCCACCACCTGCAGCCTTGATTATGATCGGGTAGCCGATGTCATTGGCCAGCCTTGTATTGGTATTGAGGTCATCACCCAGCGGGCCGCCGGAACCCGGTACACAGGGAACACCGGCTTCCTGCATCGCGCGAATCGCTTCGACCTTGTCACCCATGGTGCGAATGGATTCCGGAGAAGGTCCGATAAATATAAAGCCGCTGTCCTCGACACGTTCTGCAAAGTCGGCATTCTCGGAAAGAAAGCCGTAGCCCGGGTGTATGGCAACGGCATCAGTTAATTCCGCGGCGCTGATAATTGCGGGAACATTAAGGTAGCTCAGGTCAGATGGTGCAGGACCTATACATACCGATTCATCGGCGAGGCGTACATGCTTCAGATCGCGGTCGGCCTCTGAGTGTACAGCAACGGTCTTGATGCCCAGTTCTCGACAGGCCCGCAATATGCGCAGCGCAATTTCACCACGATTGGCAATAACAACTTTATCTAGCATGGCTTTGTTATTCAATGATCATCAGAGGTTGGCCGTATTCAACCGGCTGTGCATTTTCGACCAGTATGGCTTTAACGATTCCAGAGACATCGGCCTCGATCTGGTTGAGGATTTTCATGGCCTCGACAATGCAAACCGTTTCACCCTCGGTAACGCTGTCACCAACACTGACGAACGGTTTGGAACCGGGAGATGAGGCGCTGTAGTAGGTTCCGACCATGGGCGACTTGACGACGTGTCCGCTTGGCAGGCTGTCTTCATCACTGCCTTCATCTGCTGCTGTTGCAGCCGGGGCGGCAGGTGCTGGTGCCGCAGGTGCTGCTGCATAGCTGACCGGTGCCGGGGCAGGTGTAGAACTGTATCGCGATATGCGAACCGACTCTTCCCCTTCGTTGATTTCTAATTCAGCAATGCCGGATTCTTCCAGCAGTTCAATGAGTTTTTTAACTTTGCGTATATCCATCGGTACTAACCTTTCTGTATATGTGAACCCGCCTTTCTTGCGGGGACTGTATATGTATCTGGTATCAACACCTGGTTGCCGTTATTCATGTTATTCAGCGTCCTCGTGAGAAAGACGGCTCAGTGCTGCTTGCAATGCGAGTTCATAGCCCAGTGCACCCAGCCCGGAAATAGTGCCCACAGCGATATCCGAAAAATAGGAGTGTTCGCGAAAAGCTTCACGAGCATGTACATTGGAAAGATGAATCTCAATAAACGGAATTTCCACCCCACTCAGGGCATCGCGCAGCGCTACGCTGGTATGTGTATACGCTGCCGGATTTATCAATATGAACCGTACGCCCTGCTTTCTAGCCCGATGGATGAGTTCAATCAACTCAACTTCTGCATTACTCTGTACGCATTCGAGGCTGTAGCCATTAGCTGAGGCCAGTCCTTCAAGTCGACTGTTAATACTCTCCAGCGTGTCCAGTCCATAATGTTCAGGCTCACGTGTACCCAGTAGATTCAGGTTGGGTCCGTTGATTACGAGCAAATCGGGCATTGTTAGTTATTGTTGGCTGCCGGTTGAAATGACAGGGGCAATTGTGCATAAAATCGCCGTTCATGTCCAGTATTTGACAGAATTTGCTGCGAACTTGCAGAGAACCTGCAAGTATCAGGGGCTTGATGTGTTCTAAACGGCCAGGCCGAGCTGTTCAAGTATGGAAATCAGGCGGTCTTTGCTGAGTTCTCCCATGATTGTGTGGGTAACTTTGCCGTTTTTGTCGATAATTGCGCTGAACGGAAGTCCACCAATCGTGTTGCCGTATTTTTGTGATAACTCGATGGCTTCCATTTCGCCGGCCAGGATGGGGTAGTTCATCGCCATTTCGTTGGCAAACTCTCGTACGTTTTCCTCATTGTCGACGGCAACGCCGATAATCTGGAATCCCCGGTTGCCCAGCTCCTGCTGGATCTCGATGAAGCCGGGTATTTCTTCCAGGCAAGGCGGGCACCAGGTCGCCCAGAAGTTCAACAGCACGATCTGGCCATCCCAGTCCTTGATGTTTCGAATATTGCCCTCGATATCCATCATTGCAAACTCAGGACGTGTTTTACCAATAATGGGACTGGCTATTTCAGTAACAGGCACCGAGTGCGTGTCTCTGTCTGATGCCAGGTAACGCTGCAGGGCATAGCCGGATGTGCCTGCAACAGCCGTAGCCACTATAAAAATAAGTACGTTTTTCATGGGATAAAACCTGGATTAAATATTTTAGTGCGTGTATTAATTCAACGCCTGTTTGACATGGGCGCTGAATTTGTCGGCCGGTACAAAGCCGACCACGCGGAAGTTTTTGCGTTCGTTACCGTTTTCATCAAAGAACATGATCGATGGCGGGCCAATAATGCCGAAATGCTTGTAGAGTGCCTTGTCCTGTTCATCGTTGGGTGTCACATCGGCCTGTAACAGCACGCTATTCGCAAGTGCCTGCTGAACTCCAGGATCGGTAAAGGTTAATACCTCCATCTCCTTGCAGGACACGCACCAGTCGGCATAGAAATCGAGCATGACGGTTTTGCCCTGGGACCGGGCTTCAGCCAGTGCGGCGTTTAAACCGTCGACACCCTTGATTTGCTTGAAAGGCAAATGAGCAGCCTGCTCAGAACCGGTTCCGCCAGAAAGGGCGATGCCTTTAAGTGGATGAAACACGTCACGGCCGCCTGAAGCCAGGCCGATAATCAGAATAATGCCGTATACCATTAACAGCAGGCCTGAGCCTTTCCAGAGTTTGCGCCAGCCCGAAGCATCAGCAGGCAGTGAGTCAATAGCGCCCATGTAAACTGCCGAGACAATCAATAATGCGGCCCACAACGCCATGGTGAAGGCGGCTGGCGCTACGCGCTCCAGCATCCAGATACCGAGGCCGAGCAGCATGACACCAAAAACAGCTTTTACCGCGTCCATCCAGGGGCCGGCTTTCGGCAGTACTTTCCCTGCTGAGGCGCCGATTGCCAGCAGCGGGGTGCCCATGCCCATGCTCAGCGAGAACAGCGCGAACCCGCCAAGTGCGGCATCTCCGGTTTCGGCGATATAGATCAAAGCCCCAACCAGCGGTGCAGTCACACAGGGGCCAACGATCAATGCAGATAAAAAGCCCATGATCGCAACACCGGTGAGGGTGCCGCCCTGCTGGCTGTTGCTGATTTGTGTGATCTTGCTCTGGATCGATGCCGGCATTTGCAGTTCGTAGAAACCGAACATTGAGAACGACAGTGCGATAAATATTGCTACAAAGGCGCTAATGATCCAGGGGTCCTGGAACCAGGCCTGGATGTTCTCGCCTGAAAGGCCGACCAGTATTCCAACCACGGTATAAGTGAGTGCCATCGCCAGTACATACACCAGTGACAGTATGAAGCTGCTGCGCACCGTCTGATTTTCACCCTGGCCGACAATGATGCCCATCAGAATCGGGATCATGGGGAAAACACAAGGTGTCAGTGCCAGCAGCAGGCCGGCACCGTAAAACACCAGTAGTGTTACCCAGGTGTTGCCCTGCCTGAGTGTGTTGGCGATTTGATCCTGTTCGGATACAACATCCGCACCGCCGGGTTCCATCTGCGCAGCATTTGCTGAGGCAACAATTTCAGGCAGCCTTAGAGTGATTTCACGGGTTTGAGGCGGGTAGCAAATGCCGGAAATCTCTGAGCAGCCCTGGTACATGACCTTGAAAACGGCGTCATTGGCCCCATTAGTATTGACAATGGGCAGTGAAACTTCGGCAGAATCGTGATAAACGTAAAGAAGTTTGTTGAATATGGGGTCCTGTTTTTCATCGCCGGGCGATAGCTGCAAGGCAGATGTTTCAATTTTTTCGCTGGACGGGATGATATTCATCTTGTCCTGGTACAGATAATGGCCTTCGGCAATCACCCAGCGCGCTACAAAGCTGTTGCCTTTAATTGCCGTGCTAAGCTGGAACGCATCATCGACTTCAAGGATATCGTCCTGTCCACCGAACCCCAGGTCGTCGAACAGACTATCGGCTGCGAATGCAGGTATGACGATGAAAAGTCCCAGTAACGTGAAAAAGAAGGTTTTAAATATATTCTTCTGGTGCTTCATGAATATCTGCTGTGTGAAAAAGTTATGGAATAGTTTAGACACAATTTGTCTCTGCGGTTCAATGCAGGCAGGCAATTCGAGAACCGAATATTAACAGAGTAAAATCATTATGTTACGAATTTGGCCCATTCTTTTTATCGTTATTCCACTGGTAGAGTTATATCTCATTATAAAAGTTGGCGGTGTGATCGGTGCGCTGTGGACTGTATTGCTGGTGATTATGACTGCGGTTGTCGGGGTTTCGTTGCTTCGCATCCAGGGTTTCAATACGCTCAACCGTGCACGCCTGAACATGGAAGCGGGCACCTTGCCTGCGATGGAAATGATGGAGGGCATGATGCTGGCTGTTGGCGGCGCGCTGCTGATTACGCCGGGGTTTCTCACTGACACGCTTGGCTTTTTATGCCTGATACCGGCTACGCGCAGAGCGATGATCCGTTACTTTGTGCAGCACTCGAGCATTCATGGGCAGGGTTTCTACAGTCACGGTACGACGCATTTCTCGCGCGGCAACAGGGATTCCGGTCATGATGACCATGGACGGCACCAGGGCAGGACCATAGAAGGTGAATTCCACCGCGACGACTGAAAAAAATTATATTTTTTATCGCAAGCCCTTGTATATCCGATACACGCCCCCACTATCTGACGCATTCACGAGAACAGGATGCCCTGTTTAACAGGATTAGCCTTGACTCTGATAATTTCGTCATTATTATTAGCACTCACTTAGATAGAGTGCTAATTTTTCAAGAGGGTAATAATTAATGAATATACGTCCGTTACACGACCGTGTTGTCGTCAAGCGTATGGAAGAAGAGCGCACCAGTGCTGGTGGTATCGTAATTCCGGATTCTGCAACAGAAAAACCTCAAAGGGGTGAAATTGTGGCTGTAGGCAACGGTATGATCACAGACAGCGGTGAAGTTCGTGCACTGGAAGTTAAAGTTGGTGACCAGGTGCTGTTCGGTAAATATTCCGGAACAGAAATCAAGGTTGACGGCGAAGACGTCCTGATCATGAAAGAAGAAGACATCCTGGGTGTTCTTGCAGCGTAATTAAATAGATAGAGTTAAGAGGAAAAGTAATGTCAGCAAAAGACGTAAGATTTAGTGATGATGCTCGCGGTCGTATGATCCAGGGCGTTAACACACTGGCCAATGCGGTCAAGGTAACACTGGGACCGAAAGGCCGTAACGTAGTACTGGAAAAAGCTTTTGGTGCTCCGACTGTCACCAAAGACGGTGTTTCAGTGGCCAAGGAAATCGAACTGGAAGACAGGTTCGAAAACATGGGTGCACAGATGGTGAAGGAAGTTTCTTCACAGACTTCAGATATAGCGGGTGATGGTACAACCACTGCTACTGTTCTGGCGCAGGGTATCGTTCGTGAAGGTATGAAATCAGTTTCTGCCGGCATGAATCCGATGGACCTGAAACGCGGTATCGATAAAGCTGTGCTTGCAGCGGTTAAATCACTGCAGAGCCAGTCAAAGCCATGTGACAGCAACGAAGCTATCGCACAGGTGGGTACAATTTCAGCAAACTCTGACAGCACTGTTGGTAATATCATTGCTGAAGCAATGGACAAGGTTGGTAAAGAAGGTGTTATCACCGTTGAAGAAGGTACTTCACTGGAAGATGAGCTGGATATCGTAGAAGGTATGCAGTTTGATCGCGGTTATCTGTCGCCTTACTTTGTAAACAACCAGGACAACATGAGTGCGGAACTTGAAGATCCATACATCCTGTTGTTCGACAAGAAAATATCAAACATTCGTGACCTGCTCCCAGTTCTGGAAAATGTTGCCAAGTCCGGCAAGCCATTGCTGATTATTGCTGAAGACATTGAAGGTGAAGCCCTGGCAACACTGGTTGTTAACAGCATGCGCGGTATCGTCAAGGTAGCTGCGGTTAAGGCGCCTGGCTTCGGAGATCGCCGTAAAGCCATGCTTGAGGACCTCGCTGTTCTTACCGGCGGTACGGTTATTTCAGAAGAAGTTGGCCTGTCACTCGAAAAGGCCACATTGGATGACCTGGGTAACGCCAAGCGTATAACTGTCAGCAAGGAAAACACAACTGTTGTTGATGGCGCAGGCAAGCCTTCTGACATTGAAGCTCGTGTCACACAGATTCGTGTTCAGATCGAAGATGCAACTTCAGATTACGATCGCGAAAAACTGCAGGAACGTGTAGCCAAGCTGGCTGGCGGTGTCGCAGTCATCAAGGTGGGTGCTGCAACTGAAGTTGAAATGAAAGAGAAGAAAGCACGCGTTGAAGACGCGTTGCATGCGACTCGTGCTGCCGTTGAAGAAGGTATCGTACCTGGCGGTGGTGTTGCATTGATCCGTGCCTGTGCGGAAATCAAGGGTATTACAGGTGACAATCACGACCAGGATATCGGTATCAAGATTGCGCTGCGTGCAATGGAAGATCCGCTGCGCCAGATCGTTGACAATGCTGGCGATGAAGCCTCAGTGGTACTTGCCAAGGTTGCTGAAGGTGAAGGTAACTTCGGTTACAACGCTGGAACCGGTGAATACGGCGACATGGTGGCGATGGGTATTCTCGATCCGACCAAGGTAACCCGTTCAGCACTGCAGAATGCATCATCTGTTGCAGGCCTGCTCATCACCACAGAGTGCATGGTTGCAGAAATGCCGAAGGACGAAGCTGCTGGTGCACCTGATATGGGTGGCATGGGCGGAATGGGCGGCATGATGTAAGCTGCGCTTTCAAGAGCCTTAAAAGCAAAAGCCCCGTTGGAAACAACGGGGCTTTTTTGTTTGTTGCCACAAGTATCGTAGAGAGCGCGGAGATTTATTTAACGCAAAGGCACGAAGACGCAAAGTTTTTATTTGCGAAAAGCAAATTTGTTCATTTATGCTGGTCTGGCTGCTAATGTAGAATCAACTGGTTGTGACTCAAAAACTTATAAAAACATTTCGCACATGGATGTATACATCTGAACATGTACTCAGCATCTGAATTTCTGTTAACACTCGGTGGCATCTTGCTTGTAGGGCTGGCAACTGAAGCTATCGGCCGTCATACCTTTTTGCCGCGAGTGACATTGTTGCTGTTATTTGGAATTGTTATCGGCGAGGAGATGTTCGATCTCATTCCGCAGGTGTTTACTGACCGCTTTGACCTCATTGCAAATATGGCACTATTGATGGTGGGCTTTTTGCTGGGTGGCAAGCTTACGGGCGATTTTCTGAAACAGTCTGCAAGCAAAACACTCTGGATTTCAATGAGTGCTGCAGTTGTTACAGTGCTGGTAGTGATTGCCGGATTAATGGCTGTCGGGGTGCCTGTAGGCATAGCCGTAATACTGGGCTGTATAGCATCCGCAACGGCACCGGCTGCGACTATGGATATCGTGCTTGAATCAGGCTGCAAAGGTCCGTTTAGTGATTTGCTGTTATCAATCGTGGCGCTCGATGATGTATGGGGGCTGATATTGTTTAGTATCGGCGTCGCCTTTGTCGTGGCGATCTCCGGTAATGCGGGGGAAACATCGCAGATATACGTTGCGATAAAGGATGTAGGGGGTGCGTTGATTCTGGGAATGATTCTCGGCTTTCCTGCGGCCTATCTGACCGGGAGAATCAGTCAGGGACAGCCGATGTTGATGGAGGCGCTGGGGCTGGTATTTCTCTGCGGTGGTCTCGCTCTCTGGCTTGATGTGTCATTTCTGATCGCATCTATAACGATGGGAGCGATTGTTACCAATTTTGCCAGTCACCATGAATACCCTTTTCATGAAATCGAGAATATCGAGTGGCCATTCATGGCTATATTTTTCGTGATGGCAGGGGCTTCTCTCGAGTTTGGCATGATCAGGGAAATTGGCCTGATCGGTGGTGTATATGTTATTTCCCGTATCGCAGGTAAGTTACTGGGCGCAAGAATTGGTGCTCAAGTCAGCAAGGCTGACACGATAACCCGTTGCTGGATGGGATTCGCATTGTTGCCGCAGGCGGGTGTTGCCATGGGAATGGCGCTCGTTGCTTCGACCCAGCTGCCTGAATATCGCCAGGCCCTGTTAACGGTTGTGATCAGCTCAACCGTCTTTTTTGAGATCGTTGGGCCTGTGTTTACCCGTATGGCATTACAGCGAGCCAAGCAATAGTTTATTGCGAACGCTATATCGCAGGCTGATATTTGTGCAATAGTTACTGGTGGTTTATAAGCTGGTGTAAGAAGTCGGTATATTCCTGCTTATACCACTCTCGCCCCCCGATTGCCTGGTATTGAACACTACCGTCTGGATCGATCAGTATGGTGGTAGGTAGTCCTCGCGGTTTGTATTTTTCGGTAACCAGTCCATCCGCATCCATCAGGCTGTTCATATCCATGCCGATTTCACCGAGAAAACTGAAAATGGTGTCTTCATCTTCGGCAGTGTTGATTAGCACGATTTCAAATTTATCGTTTTCGAATGTGCTGGTCATTCGTTGAATGGCCGGCATTTCCTCCCGACAGGGCCCGCACCAGCTTGCCCAGAAATGCAGGAATACCCATTTTCCTCTGGTTGACTCCAGAGTAAATGGTTCGCCGTCCATGTCCGTCAAACTGAATTCCGGAGCTTTACCGGTCTCGTAATGGCGGATGCCTCTGGGCGGCTCTAGCGGGCCAGCAAGGCTGAACGTTGTAATTAAATGCGTGGAAAGGAACAGTAGAAGGAGTATTCCGGTTTTCATTGTTTAGTCTTCTGCACAGTGAAGCTTGTGGTATTCAATATTCAATACAGGCCCCTGTTTATCATCGCCCGTGGCAAAGCTGGCTTTAACCGATATCGGTCCTGTGACACGCGGCAGTATGATATTGCCACCTTCCTCTTCGTCAGGCAGGTAATCAAGTGTTTCCGGTATCAGTGTCCAGCGAAATGTTGAGATGCTGGCTTGTGGCATATTCATCGCATGCCATTTATCAAGCCAGTAGTTACGGTGCTCTCGCATCAGTGGTTTGCCATTATGGCTGAACTGCCAGCTAGCCAGATCATGCCAGATTTTGTCCTTGCTCTTGTTATGTATGCGCACTGTTATAAAGCATTGCTGGCTTAGTATGTCGATCATTTCAGCAGGGAAACCACGGGCTTCATAGAATGACATCAACTGATCGGGTGTGCGCGGAGCAAACTGTATTTCAATTTGCTCGGTACTGATGCCAATCGGTTGCGAGGTTGCGACGCCGGCTGCTGCTACAAGTATGGTTAAAAGAGGATGCATGTGGAAGATGATAAACGATTAACCCGCATTTCTCACCAGGATTTCGGCTTCAGATGTGCATGGAACGAAATAGCGACCTGCAAAACAGACTGTGTTAGATTGAAATCAAGCTTCGGGTTTTCTAATCATGTTGTTACTTGGGAGATGCAGCGGCCTGGTGAGAAATGCGGGTTAAAATAAGCATGTCGTCCATTTGAAAGGGGTAATGATTTTGCTGTATCGCGTGGCTGCGGATTTGCTGGTATTGCTGCACCTGGCCTTTATCATTTTTGTGGTGGCGGGAGGTCTTGCTGTGTTCAAGTGGCCGTGGATGGCGTTTCTGCATATACCCGCAGCTGGCTGGGGTGCGATTATTGAATACAGGGGCTGGATTTGCCCGCTAACACCGTGGGAAAACAATCTGAGAAAGCTCGCGGGGGAGGAGGGCTACACGGAAGG
Organism: uncultured Gammaproteobacteria bacterium; assembly: GCA_937998645.1. Classification (GTDB taxonomy): domain Bacteria; phylum Pseudomonadota; class Gammaproteobacteria; order SZUA-229; family SZUA-229; genus JABDQW01. Next base: position 21,579 of record CALLCZ010000043.1, on the reverse strand, counting down.
TTTTATCGAACACTATATTCTGCAGATCATTTACCCGCCGGGTTTGACCAGGGATATACAGACGACCTTAGGGACCGTCGTTTTAGTTATAAATCTATTAATCTACGCCGTGCTTCTCTATCGACTGCTCAGAAACTAGGGCATTCATTTCTTAGTGAAAAAATAACAGGCATTTCCCTGTTGCAATAATGCGTCTGTTAGATGTACCTGGCCAGCAGACTTTGATCGTTAGCGGATTCAGGTAACTGCATGCGTACAAAATAGCCGCTTCCGAGTGCGGCCTCCATTTGTTTTCCGTACCTGTCTTCCATGTTGCTGACGATAATATCTTCATTGCCGTTCGGCGTAACCAGTTGCAGTTTGTCGCCAATGCTGAATTTGTTTTTAACGTCTATTTCCGCAACGCCGGTTACCGGATCATAGGCAAGCACTTCACCGACGAAGGACTGCTGCCTGCTTTTTGAGTGGCTGTCTATGTAGTTCTGATAATCATGCGTATGATGGCGCTCAAAAAAACCGTTGGTATAGCCGCGGTTGGCGAGGTTCTCCAGATCACCGAGTAAGGCAGGGTTGAACGCTTCTCCACGTTCGGCAGCATCTATAGCCTGTCGATAACTCTGTGTAGTACGCGCCACATAATAGTGGGATTTTGTCCGGCCTTCGATCTTCAGGCAATCGATGCCGATGTCGACCAGTCGGTTGACATGCTCAACAGCGCGTAAATCCTTTGAGTTCATGATGTAGGTACCGTGCTCATCTTCAGTGATGGTGGTATGTTCACCGGGGCGGCCTTTCTCTTCCAGCATGTAAACATTGTCAGCCAGCGGGTTGCGTTCGCCATTGCCGATTTCTGAACGGGTCGGGGCGGCTACCTTTTGCGTCGGCCTGTAAACACCTTCAGCGCTTTCTTCAGCTTCGACCGTTTTGTAATCCCAGCGACAGGAATTTGTGCAGGTGCCCTGGTTTGGATCACGGTGGTTGAAATAGCCGGACAACAGGCAGCGGCCGGAATAGGCGATGCACAGGGCGCCGTGCACGAACACTTCAAGCTCTATGTCGGGGCATTGCTGGCGGATCTCTTCTACTTCATCCAGTGACAGCTCACGTGACAGGATGATACGCTCGATACCCTCACGCTGCCAGAATTTCACGGCTGCATAGTTGACGGTATTGGCCTGCACCGACAGGTGAATTGGCATCTGCGGCCATTTCTCTTTCACCATCATGATCAGCCCGGGGTCCGCCATGATCAGTGCGTCCGGGCCCAGTTCGATTACAGGCTCCAGGTCCCTGATGTAGGTTTTAACCTTGCTGTTATGCGGCATCAGGTTGGATGTCAGGTAGAATTTTTTGCCCAGAGCATGTGCCTGGTTGATGCCGACTTCCAGGTTGCTGTCCTTGAAATCATTGTTTCTTACCCGCAGGCTGTAACGTGGCTGGCCGGCATAGACCGCATCTGCGCCATATGCGAAGGCATAGCGCATGTTCTTGATTGTGCCGGCAGGGCTCAGCAGCTCGGTTTTACTTGCAGGTGTTCTCATGGAGCGGATTTTAGCATTTTTGGCGCCTTCGCTGCCTGTTGTGCGCCATTCCCGGTATAAGTGATACAGATCAATTGACCTCTCGGCGAGTCCCGTTATAGTGGAAACTATGAGGTGCTCTGGCCTGGCTCAAGCGGCTGGGTCGGTGGTTTCCGTGCAACCAGATGGGGAAGGCGTATATGCCGGTAAAAAAACTTGAATCCAGCGTACTCTATCGTCGTTGTGATGCAAAACAGTTCGAGTTTGAAACAACAGCGGAACTGGAGGATCTTGCAGAACTGATCGGCCAGCCCAGGGTTGTCGAAGCAGTTAATTTTGGTATTGGCATCCAGCGCAATGGCTACAACCTGTTTGCACTGGGCCCGGCAGGCACTGGCAAGCAGTCATTCATTCAACAGTATCTGGAAACACATGCGCCAGGCGAACAGGTGCCGCCAGACTGGTGCTATGTCAATAACTTTGCTGATCATCGAAAGCCACGTGCGCTTGAGTTGCCGCCGGGCAAGGCTGTGCTGCTGCATAATGACATGGATATGTTGATTGAAGAACTCGGCGTCACCATACCCGCGGTTTTTCAGAGTGACGAATACAATACGCGCGCTGAAGCCATTGACCAGGAGCTGAATGAACGTCAGGAGCAGGCATTCGAGTCGCTCAACAAGAAAGCCGAAGCCAAAAACATCATGCTGATGCGTACACCGACAGGTTTTACGCTGGCACCGATGCGCGACGGCAAGCCGATCTTCCCGAAAGAATTTCGCCAGTTACCCGAAGAAGAGCGCAATAAGATAGAAAAGGATTCAAATGTCCTGCAGGAGGAATTGCGTGAAACCCTGCACAAGGCACCGCAATGGCAGGAAGAAAGCAGGCAGAAATTTGCTGATTTAAACCGAGAGATGGCGGCCGGCGTCGTTACGCACAAGATTGATATGCTGCGCGAAGCCTATCAGCAACAGGCAAAGGTGGTGGAGTACCTGAATGATGTCGAAGAAGACATCATCGCTAATTTCCGCAAATTTCTGCCCGAAGAACAACGGCGTGCTTCGCTGTTTGGCATCGATTTACCCGGCCAGGAAGAAGAGATGCACTGGTTTAACCGCTACCGGGTGAATGTGCTTTTAGCGCATGATAAAAATGGCGGCGCACCGGTTATCTACGAGTCACTGCCCAGCTACAACAATCTGATCGGCCGCATCGAGCACACAGCACAGCAGGGTGCCTTGCTGACGGATTTCACCATGATCCAGGCGGGTGCCCTGCATCGTGCTAATGGTGGATACCTTCTGCTTGATGCACTCAAGGTTCTGGTTCAGCCTTTTGCCTGGGAAGCGCTGAAAAGAGCACTGGAATCCAGAAAAGTAAATATCGAATCCCTGGGGCAGATTACCAGTCTGATCAGCACCGTTTCGCTCGAGCCGGAATCCATACCGCTGGACGTCAAGGTTGTACTGCTGGGCGAACCGATTATTTACTACCTGCTCTCCTATTACGATTCCGAGTTCGCTGACCTGTTCAAGGTGCAGGTGGACTTTGCCCGCGACATGCAAAGATCTGAAAGCAGTCAACAGCAATATGCTCGCCTGCTGGCAACCCTGGTGCGTAAACAGCAATTAATGCCATTCGATCGCCATGCCGTGGCACGTGTGATTGATCAGAGTGCACGCCTTGCGGATGATAATGAAAAGCTGAGCACCCATATGCGTTCGATACAGGACCTGATGCAGGAAAGTGATTACTGGGCGCGTGAACGTGGGGAAGCGACGGTAAACGCTGTCGATGTACAACAGGCAATCGATGCCCAGATCCGACGCGCCGATCGAATACGTGAGCGTTTAGAGGAGGAAACACTACGCGGAACGATCATGATCGATACTGCAGGTAGCAAGGTTGGTGAAATCAACGGCTTGTCGGTGATGATGCTGGGTGGATACAGCTTTGGTCGGCCGTCACGTATCAGTGCGCGCGTTCGCCTGGGCAAGGGCAATGTTGTCGATATCGAACGTGAAGTCAAAATGGGTGGACCGATCCATTCCAAGGGCGTGCTGATACTGTCGCATTTTCTCGGTGCGCGTTATGCGCTGGATTATCCGCTGTCACTGTCAGCCAGCCTGGTGTTTGAGCAGTCCTATGGTGGTATTGAAGGCGATAGCGCGTCTTCTGCCGAACTCTATGCGCTGCTGTCAGCCCTGGCTGAAGTACCGATCAGGCAATCACTGGCAGTGACCGGTTCGGTCAACCAGCATGGTGAAATCCAGGCCATTGGCGGTGTCAATGAAAAAATAGAAGGCTTTTTCGACCTGTGCAACAGCCGTGGTCTCAGCGGGGAGGAGGGTGTGCTGATTCCTGCTTCAAACGTCAGGCACCTGATGCTGAGACACGATGTGGTGGCAGCTGTCGAGGATGGCAGGTTTTCCGTATACCCGGTGAAGACAGTTGATGAGGGCATCGAGTTGCTCACGGGCGTCAGTGCGGGAGCACGTGACGTAGATGGCAATTTTACCGCTGACAGTATCAACCGCCGGGTTGAAGAGCGGTTGATACATTTTTCCATGCAATTGCAACGTTTTGCCAGGGCGGGCAAAAGCGAAGATGACACCAGGGATGATGGCGACTAATTAACGCAGGTTATGACGCTCTAATGAGACGAATCGCTGTAACACTCGATGCATGCCAGGTCAGCTCCAGCACGCTGGAAGAAGCTGTGCTGCTCGCCGCACGCATGGGTGCACAGCTTGAAGGCATTTTTGTAGAAGATATCGATCTGATTCAACTCGCAGAGCTGCCTTTTCTGCGCGAGGTCAGGTCGGTTTCCCGTTCAGAAATTGCAATCAATCTGACGCGAATGGAACAGGAATTGCGAGTGCTCGCGCGCCGTGCTGAACGCCTGCTCGGTGAACATGCGGCGCGACAGAATGTATCCTGGTCATTTCGTATCTGGCGTGGTTCCATAGATACTGAACTGCTGACCGCTGATACCGATGCCGATGTGTTTGCACTGATACGCATGGGTACCACCCTGGCACGTCCGGCTACGACAAAGGCTGTAAGTGTGGTGTTTACCGGTACTGACGCTTCCATGCGCGCACTGGAGACGGCCATGAGTCTCACCACCGATCCTTATAAAGAGCTCAATATTCTGTTGCCTGCTGAAAACGAAGCGGAAGCCATGCGTTTGCAGGAACTGGCAACAAGGCAACTGGACGAGCAGGCGGCAAATGCAGACTTTATACCGTTGAAAGACGGATCACTGAATGACGTGCTTGAGGTGTTGGCTGATTCCAATAGCGCGGTGCTGATAGTCGAACGTGATAACAAACTGCTGCAGGCGCCATCTTTGAGGCGCAGCTTGAACAATCTCAACTGTCCTCTACTGATCGTGCGTTGATATCCAGCAACTGCCTGTTGCCTTGTATCACCGGCAATAGACTTACTGCCGTCGGCGTATTTATCACTCAGGCCAGGCGTATAATGTTCACATGATTGAATTATTGCTGAACATCTGGACCGTTTTTCTGGATACGGCATTCTGGCTGTTGCTGGGTTTGCTCGCGGCTGGTTTTATCAAGTCCTATATCTCCGAAGACACCATGCAACGCTGGGTGGGTGGTAGCGGTTTCGCCGCTGTATCGCGTGCCGCATTGTTCGGTGCGCCACTGCCATTATGCTCCTGTGGTGTATTGCCGGCTGCAATTGGTTTGCGCCGTTCCGGTGCTTCTAAAGAGGCCACTGTGTCTTTTCTCATATCCACACCGGAGACCAGTGTGGATTCAATAGCAGTTACTTATGCGCTGATGGGGCCGTTGATGGCTGTGTATCGGCCGATTGCAGCCCTGGTGAGCGCGATAGTGACAGGCATGATGACAGCCCTGGCCAATAACGAGGTAACAGCTGCGGTTGTACCCACCGACACAAGCCCGTCATGTTGCAGCCATGAATCGAAGCCTGAAGAAAAGTCCTGTTGCGCAGGCGCTGATGAACCGAAACAAGAACAGAGTTGCTGCGGCAGTAGTGATCAGACAACAGTAGAAAAACAGAATCGATTCTTCAGTGCGATCAGCTATGCAGCTTCAGAATTGCTGGATGATATTTCAGCGTGGATGGCAGTCGGTATTGTCATTGCCGGTGTTATGTTGACTTTTATTCCGCCTGACTGGCTGGCGCAGTGGGGGCAGGGTCTGTTTGCGATGCTGGTCATGCTGGTGATTGGTATTCCTATGTACATCTGTGCGGTTGCATCAACACCGATTGCTGCAGGAATGATTCTGGCCGGCGTGTCGCCGGGTGTCGCGCTGGTTTTTTTGCTGGTTGGTCCCGCGACCAATATTGCCGGACTGGCACTTGTCAGCAAGGAGCTCGGGATAAAAATAACGGCTGTTTATCTGGCGGGAATTTCCGTTATCAGTGTGGCAATGGGATTGCTACTGGAGTATCTGCTGCAATCAACTGCCTGGCAGGTAGATGTTCGACTGGGTGAAGCCAATATGATGCTGCCGATGTTTCTTTCCTGGGGTTCAGCTTTTCTGTTACTGGTTCTTGCAATCAGGCCACTTCGTAAGGCGCTGTTTCCTAAATTACGCTAAATCCATCAAACACAGTTTTTCGGTGCCTGTATAATACCGTGCTCCCGAAGACTGACAGAAAATTGTAAATAGTTATGCCTTTGATTCGACCATTTGCCGGTTTACGGCCTGTACCCGAACATGCAGCCGATGTTGTTGCGCCTCCCTATGATGTATTGAATTCTGCTGAAGCGCGTGAACGTGCGAAAGGCCGTCCCTGGAGTTTTCTGCATATATCCAAGGCCGAAATTGATTTACCGGAAGATACTGATCCGTACGATCCTGCCGTATATGCCAGGTCGGCTGAAAATCTGAAGAAGCTGCTGGATGACGGTATTCTGATGCGTGAAGACAAGGATTGTTATTACGTCTATCGCCTGATTATGAAAGGTCATTCACAGACGGGCCTGGTGGCTGTCGCATCGGTTGCTGATTATGACATTAACCGTGTGCGTAAACATGAGTACACGCGTCCTGCCAAGGAAGATGATCGTGTACGCCAGATCGAAGCGCTCAACGCACAGACAGGCCCGGTTCTGCTGGCTTATAAATCACAGCCTGATATGGATGCGATTCTGGAAGCTGTAACGAAATCAGAACCCGTGGTTGATGTCACCGCAGATGATGGCGTCCAGCATACGTTCTGGGTTGTTGATGATGATGAAACGATCAGTCAGCTGACGAATGGTTTCGATGCCATGCAGGCGATTTATATTGCAGACGGTCATCATCGCTCTGCATCGGCTTCGCGTGTTGCCAAAACAAAAGGCGGCGATGGCAACCAGAACAGTGATTACTTTCTGTCTGTTATTTATCCGCACAACCAGATGAACATACTGGATTACAACCGTGTTGTTACGGATCTCAACGGACTGTCAAAAGACGAATTGTTAAGCGAGATCGAAGCGTCTTTCACGGTAGCGACCGAAGATGCGGCTGTTAAACCCGGTGGTCCTGGAGAGTTCGGCATGTATGTCGAAGGTCAATGGTATCGTCTGACAATATCCCCCGCATTGATTCCCGATGATCCGGTAGCGAGTCTTGATGTCAGCCTGCTTGCAGATCATTTAATCGAACCGATACTGGGTATCTCTGACCCGCGCACAGATTCACGCATCGATTTTGTCGGCGGTATTCGCGGCCTTGGCGAGCTGGAGAAGCGCGTCGATAGTGGTGAAATGGCTGTTGCGTTTTCATTGTTTCCAACCAGCATGGAGGCACTGATGGCCGTGGCTGATGCCAACGAGGTGATGCCGCCCAAATCCACCTGGTTTGAACCCAAGCTTGCGGACGGGCTGGTTTCGCACGTATTGGATTAAGTACAGGGGCGAGTGCAGAGGTTCGAGTGGCAAGGGAGAGCCGCGGTTGTGCTGGCGGGGTACTATGAAGTGGAATAACTGTGTAACAGTATATGAAGACTATCAAGACAAGGATATTCGGCGTCGTGCTAGCAGTATCGATGCTGCTTGTCGGCAATGCGGCTATTGCGGAATTCAGTAACGAAGGTGTTGTACATACGGTTTTTCTGTGGCTGAAGAAACCGGGCGATGAGCAACACAGGCGCCAGTTGCTGATCGCTTCGAATAAGTTGCGAAGCATCGATGGCGTGCTCGACATCCGTTTTGGTGAAATGATCGAGAGCGGCAGGGATATCGTAGATGACAGTTTTGATGTCGGCATCTATTTTTACTTCAGCGATGTTGCGGCGATGAACCGTTACCTGGTGCACCCCTTGCACAAGGCGACCGTGGAACAGGATATTAAGCCGCTGGTGGAGCGAATCGTCGTGCACGATTTCCAGCATACGGTCATCAGGTAAAGACGGTGTAATTTCTTTTCAATCGGCGTATATTGAGTGTATGTTCCCAGACGGAGACATGCCATGCAGACAGCTTATACTCCCCGAGACTGTATCCCCTTGCAGTCCAACCTCCCTATAGAGCGCCCGGAACAACCCCCTGAGCTTGTTCATTTTCATGATTCGGCGATGCAGGTTTTCACTGATTTCTCTCGTGTTTACCCGGTAACCATTACGGCTGACAGGACAATAGATTATGCCCTGCATAAAATGAAAAACTCGGGTGTTCGCCTGTTGCTGGTTGTGGATAAAAAGCATCGCATGATCGGGCTGATCAGTGCGTACCAGATCATGGGTGACGACCCGGTCAGGCTGGCTGAGGACAAGCAGCTGGATCATAGCCAGATTACGGTTGCTATGCTGATGCAGCCACAGAGCGACATAAAGGTTCTTGAATTAAGCCATCTGCGTGACGCCAGGGTGGGGCATATCGTCGCAACATTGCATCAACTGGAACAGAAACATATGGTTGTGGTCGACCAGGGCAATATTCGCGGTTTGTTTTCTGCCAACCAGATCAGCAGGCAGCTGGGCAGGAAAATCCTGCAAGAGGAAATGCCGGCACATTCACTCGCTGAAATGGTGCAAACAATCGGCTAGTCACTGCTGAAGCAGCATAAGCATTTATATCAATGGTCCGTCTCGAGACTTGTGGATTAAATTAATATATATGTTAAATTAACTTATATATTAATTAACTGGAGTTGTGATGTCCGAGGAAACGATTGATCCCGCTGTTTTAAACTGGCTCAAGCAACTGAAATCAGTACCGGGTACAGGCATGGGCTGGATCAGGGCGATCCGCACCCGGCGCAGCATTCAGGGAAAGCAGCTCGCAATAAAAATGCAGGTAAGCCCGGCAAGAATCTCAGTACTTGAAAAAGATGAGCTGCGCGGTGCGGTCACGCTGAAAATGATGCAAAAAGCGGCTGACGCGCTTGACTGTACCTTTGTTTATGCCTTGATCCCGAAATCGCAGCAACATCAACATCAGGCGAAACCCAGGATTCACCTCGATTCAGCGCATATGAAAGGGGACAAAGGGCGCCAGGTTGCTGACCTGCAAAAGCAATACGAGCGCAGTGTTTACAAAAACGGCCGGTGACTGAAACATGTATAATCGGCCGCTAATATCATGATGGCCATATCAACGGTTTAGTGCACGGTGGCTCTCTTCAAAACGTCTCAGCACGCACAGGATCAGCTTTGTCGTACCAGAAACTTGAACAACGACTGTCCGCGATAGTTGAATCTGCGAAGGTCGACACCCTGTCACAGTCGAAAATCGGCCTCGAAAAGGAAAGCCTGCGTGCGGCGGAAACCGGTGGAATATCGCAGACTTCCCATCCGCAGTCACTGGGTTCGCCGCTAACCAACCCCTATATCACCACTGATTTTTCCGAAGCAATGATGGAGCTGATTACGCCACCCTGCGACTCGGTTGAGCAGGCGCTGGACTTTTTGAATGATCTGCAGGTGTTCGTTTATTCTCAATTAAAAGAAGAGATTCTATGGGCGACGAGCATGCCCTGCGTAGTGGAAAGTGGTGACAGTATACCTGTTGCGCAGTATGGTAAGTCCAACGCCGGTATGATGAAAACGGTATATCGACGCGGCCTGGGTTATCGCTATGGCCGCACCATGCAGGTGATTGCCGGCGTCCATTTCAATTATTCGTTTTCCGATAGTTTCTGGGCAATGTACCAGGATATAGAAAAGAATAAGCAGCAGACACAATCATTTATTTCAGACCAGTATATGTGCCTGATCAGAAATATGCTGCGTTATGGCTGGTTGATACCCTATTTGTTTGGAGCTTCTCCCGCGGTATGTAAATCATTTCTTCACGGCAAGCCATCCCTGCTGTCATCATTTAATGAAAATACCGTGTATGAACCCTATGCGACTTCACTGCGCATGGGTGATATCGGATATACCAATAACAAGGAAAGCATGGCAGGAATCAAGGCCAATTATGACAGTCTTGATGCCTATATCGAGAGCTTGAGATGTGCTATTGATACGCCATTTGATGAATATGAAAAAATTGGCGTCAAGGTTGATGGTGAATACCGCCAGCTCAATGCCAATATCCTGCAAATTGAAAACGAGTATTACAGTACGGTACGCCCCAAGCAGGTTTTGCTTGATAACGAAAAGCCGACCAATGCGCTGGAACAGCGTGGTATTGAATATATAGAACTACGATCCATTGATGTTAACGCGTTTGATCCATTAGGAATCAATGAAGAGCAATTGCGATTCCTTGAGATCTTTGTGCTGTTTTGCCTGTTGCAGGAAAGCCCCGCATTATCACCGAATGAGATTAACGAAATTGACATGAACCTGGTGCAGGTTGCCCATATGGGTCGCGAACCTGGCATCAGGCTTTCATGTAATGATGAATCAATCGAGTTAAAACAATGGGCGAGTGAATTGCTGGCTGCGATGCAGGGTGTCGCGCAATTACTGGATGATGCCCATGACAGTAAGTCCTATACAAAAAGCCTTGGCAGTCAATTCGACGGTGTACTTGATCCCGCAATGACGACATCTGCCCGCATGCTGGAAGAAATGCGTGAGAACGACGAGGGTTTCTTTCACTTCGCAAGGCGCATGTCGCTGGAGCATCATAACTATTTTAATACGCTGGCACTGGCAGAAGACAGGAAGCGTCAGTTTGAGCAAGCCGTAAATGATTCAATAGCCCTGCAGCTTGAAATCGAAGCGGATGATACGATCGACTTCGATGAATACCTGAGGCGCTACTTTGCGCAGTAGCGCCTAGGGTCTGTTAATACTATGTGGACAGGCCCTAAATAAAATATAATCAAATACTCATTATTCAAGGTTGGTTACATGTTTAACTGGATCGACAAGTTACCGCTAAAAGCGCTGTTCGTAGTGGCGGTTTTCTTTGCACTGGCGCCACTTCAACCTGAACCTCATTTGATTGAGAAACTGCGGATGTTGTTCGAGGGCGCATTGACCCGGCCGATTGATATCTTTGACCTGTTCATGCACGGTTTACCGACAGTGCTGCTGGCGATACGGTTAATCAGGATGCAGCTGAATAAATGACAAAACCTGTTTATTACATCTTGTACGCGCTGATTACATTATTGGCTGCGCCATTAGAAGCGAGTGATGTATCAGATGCAATCAATGCCATGCGTGCCGGAAACTTTGCCGAAGCCTACTGTGTGCTCAAGCCATATGCAGAATCCGGAGATGCGGAGGCGCAATACAATATTGGCTGGATGTACCTTAATGGTTACGGGCTGATGATGAATGACAGTAAGGCACTGGAATGGTGGCGGCGTGCATCCGATCAGGGCTATACCGATGCGAGTTTTTCTATTGCCATGCTATACAGCCTCGGAGAGGGCCAGGTTGACAGAGACATGGACAAGGCGATTGAATATTACCTGATGGCCGTAGAGGATGGTCATGAGGACGCCAACATGATTGTCAGGTCGATGCTGGCCAGGGATGACAAATCAATCCGCCAGCGCAAGCAGGAAATTGTACGCACCTATGGTTATCTGCTGGGACCTTTATTTGATGTCAAAGTCGAGCGCGCAAACCTGCGCCGGAAACCTTCACTCGAAAGTAAAATCGTCACTGTGCTCAACCAGGGGGAGGTCATGGTTGAGTTATCAGCCAAAGGCAAGTGGATGCAGGTCGGTGTGCTAAAGAGCGGTGAGGTTGCATGGATATACAAATCACTGTTGCAGCCGCATGTGCTGACAAACAGGAGCTTCTAACCCGCTTGCGTATAATCCAAATCCTTCATGCAGTATGCAGGCTAGCCCGAAACACCCATCAGTATTTTTATCCGGTCAACATAATTCCGGGTTTCACGCGGCATATAAGGCCTGACTTCCTGCCACAACGGCGAATCCGTTTGCAGCTTTCTCGAAGCATTGAGAATTCTGCCGTAGCCTGCGTTATAACTGGCGAGTGCCAGGTACAGCCGGTCCTGCTCCGGCGTCGTAGGAAATTTCCTGTATAGAAGGCGATCGTAATAAATTCCGGCAGCAATGTTCCAGCGTGGCTGGTCGACTTCCGCGAAGTGCGGGTTCTTGTCGGTAATTTCCTTGAACGTATCGGGCATGATTTGCATCAGGCCTCTTGCGCCGACATGGCTGATGGCGTCGGCGTTCAGGTTGGATTCGGCAATTGCCTGAGCCTTGAACCAGTGCCAGTCGAATAACGGACCGAAGTAACGCTTGCTGTATTTTCGAAAGTGCCGGTCATATTCATCTGTCCATATGTCTGAATCCACCGGGTGGCTACTCAATGCAAAAACCGTGGTAATACAGAACAGCGTGATGAACAGCAGGAATAATCTATCTGGCAGCATGGCCTGCATGGTAAGAGGCCCGGGTTAACTCAGGCCCAGACCAATAACAAGTCCCAAAGCGGTGCCCACGCCGATAAACAGCCCCATAACCATCAGTCCGACGGCAACATTGCCTTTGCCAAGCTCGTCGCTGATGTTGAAGCTGACGATTTTGTTAAACATGCTGCAGCCCAGTTTCATGAACAGCAATGTCAGCACGCCGCCTAATATGACATACAGAAAATTGAGAACAATCGGGTCAAGTTGTGATGACATTTACGATCTCCAGTGAACCTGTATAAAAGTATAGACGAGTATGGTCAGTTCTTGCCGCCACCCTCGCACGGGGGAGATTCAGGCGCCTTGCCCTTCTCGAACCATTCTTCCATGGTCAGGGTATGAAGCGCAAGTGCATGGATTGCTCCCTTGAGCTCCTGCTCCAGCGCCTTGTTGACCAGGCGGTGGCGTGCCACGGGCATCTTGCCCTTGAATTCATCACTGACTATGACAACCTTGAAATGGGACTCGGAGCCTTCAGGCACATTGTGCATGTGGCTTTCATTTATCACTTCAAGGTGCTCAGGTGACAGGGCCTGTTCGAGTTTGCTGGTAATTGTCTGTTGCATGTTCATCGGGGTATATTATCACGCAATAATATTTGGGAAGCTCTGAATAATTCATCCATGAATTATCAGAGCATGAACAGGATAAAATGCAATATTCTCCTTTTCTTCATTTTCAATGGCTTATCGGCCACTGAAAATGACAGACATCCATGTGTCGTGGAAACTCTGACAATCTAGAGTTTACTTAGAACAGTAAGCCGGCAAGGTCGCCAAATCCCCACACCAGGGTGCCGAAAACCAGCAGGTAAAAACCTCGCAGGCCATTTTCCCAGATATCTTCATCAAGGCCGCGTGAGCGTTGCAGGGTTCCGCGCTTGATGTCTTCCGCAAAGTCTCGATTGAAGTTGTGCTCGTTATAGCTGCGGCGTATCTTTAACCGGCGGCTGTTCTCGATAATCTGACTGGATGTAAGGAATATGCCAATGACTACAATCATCGAACCGGAACGCGCAAACCAGGACCAGTCATTTTGATCAAAGCTGAGCCATACGCCAATGATAAATACAGTAACGCTAAGCAGTAATGCCTTGCGCGTGGACAGCATGACGTGTCTTTTCAGCGCAGGCCGTTTTTTAAGCGCTCGCCGGATGACCGTTTCATAACGATACACTTGGCTTACTCCCGTGGTAATCCTGCCACCGGTTGTCGATGAATGCCTCAAGTGGTCGGAAACATTGCTTGTATTTCATTTTGTTACTGTTTTGAATCAGGTAGCCAAGATACAGGTATTCGAGCTCCATGAGTTTTGTATGTTCGATCATCTTTAGCACGCAATAGGTACCCAGGCTGCGGTTCGGCGCATCAGGTGTGTAATAGCTGTACACTGCCGAAAGCCCTGAATGAACATGGTCACATACAGCCACAGCTAACAGCTGACCGTTCTCTCTGAGCTCCAGAACAAATGTGTCGCTCCAGTCACAGTAGAGAAAACTCTTATAGTCTTCAGGTACAGGGTTCGCCATGTTGCCATGTGCATGGCGCGCATTGATATAACGCCTGTACAGTTCAAAGTGCTCTTCTGTGTAAGTGGCTTTTACCAGATGTGTTGAGCAGTTTTGATTAACTTGCAGACAACGGCGTTGGCTCCTGTTGGGCCTGAACCTGTTGACGGGTGCGCGGCAGGGAATGCATTGCTCGCAATGTCTGCAATGTGGCCGGTATGTGTGACTGCCACTGCGTCTATATCCGAGTTCGATGAGCTGGCTATATAGCTGCATATCCATCGGCACGCTCGGATCAGGCACAAGATTGGTTGCCATATGGCCGGTCAGATAACCGCACTCATGCTCGGTAGTGAGGTACAGATTGAGGTTCTGTGAGCTCATGGTGAAATAATACCACCAGATTTAGCGCCATCAAAAGTAATGACAGACGATGACTGCCTTGTGCCCAAGTGCTGCTATAATGCCGCGTTTTAATGCCGAATCTGTTTGATAACAATCATGTCACGAAAACAACGCCTGGCAAAGTTTTTCGATTTGCTGAAACAACGAATTTTGATCCTGGATGGTGCCATGGGCACCATGATCCAGCGCTGCAATCTGGGTGAGGCAGATTATCGTGGTGAGCGCTTTGCCGACTGGCCTTCCGATCTAAAGGGCAATAATGACCTGCTGGTACTGACCCGGCCCGACGTTATTCGCGATATACATAGCCAGTATCTCGACGCAGGCGCCGATATTATCGAGGCCAACACCTTCAATGCGACTCGCGTAGCCATGGCTGATTACGCCATGGAAGAGCTTAGTTATGAAATCAATGTCGCGGCTGCACGACTGGCGCGCGAGGCGGCTGATGCTGTCGGCACGGATGAAAGCCCGCGCTTTGTTGCCGGTATTCTCGGGCCGACGAACCGCACCTGCTCCATATCACCTGATGTGAATGATCCGGGTTTTCGCAATATCACGTTTGAGCAACTGGTCGATGCCTACTGTGAATCAACGCGGGGACTGATCGAGGGTGGCACCGACATTATCCTGATAGAGACCATCTTCGATACATTGAATGCCAAGGCGGCCATTTATGCTGTCAAGCAGGTTTTCGAGCAAGACAATATCGAATTGCCGATAATGATTTCCGGCACGATTACTGACCAGTCCGGGCGCACATTGACTGGCCAGGTCACCGAGGCTTTTTATAATTCATTAAGCCATGCCGAACCTGTGTCCATTGGGCTCAACTGTGCACTCGGGCCCGATGATCTGCGCCAGTACGTGGAAGAGATGTCGCGCATTTCGCAATTCTATATTTCAGCGCACCCCAATGCAGGTTTGCCCAATGAAATGGGTGGTTATGATCTCGGTGCCGATGACATGGCAACGGCAATCGCGGAATGGGCCGAGAGTGGTTTTCTGAATATCGTCGGAGGCTGCTGTGGTACAACTCCGGACCATATTCGTGCATTTGCTGAAGCGGTTAAACACAAGCAGCCGCGCAAAATACCACAGCTGCCGGTTGAGTGCAGACTGTCAGGCCTGGAGCCGTTCAATATAGGCGAAGACTCGTTGTTCGTGAATGTCGGTGAACGCACCAATGTTACCGGTTCAGCGAAATTCAAGCGATTGATCAAGGATGAGGAATATGAAGAAGCGCTGAGTGTCGCACAGCAACAGGTTGATGATGGCGCCCAGATAATCGATATCAACATGGATGAGGGAATGCTCGACTCGGTAGCTGTGATGAAACGCTTCCTCAACCTGATTGCTGCCGAACCGGATATATCACGTGTACCGGTCATGATCGATTCTTCCAAATGGGAGGTCATCGAAGCTGGATTACGTTGTATCCAGGGCAAGAGTATCGTGAATTCGATATCGCTAAAGGAAGGTGAAGACGCTTTCATAGAGCATGCCAGGAAGGTCCGCCGTTACGGTGCGGCGGTCATCGTAATGGCGTTCGATGAACAGGGCCAGGCAGATACGTTTGAACGCAAGGTCGAAATTTGTACGCGTTCGTACCGGATACTCACCGAGCAGCTGGGATTTCCACCGCAGGATATCATTTTTGATCCGAATATATTTGCCGTGGCAACCGGGATTGAAGAGCACAATAACTATGCCGTGGATTTTATCGAGGCAACGCGCAGCATCAAACAGACATTACCGCACGCAATGGTGTCCGGTGGCGTATCCAATGTGTCGTTTTCTTTTCGCGGCAACAACCCGGTGCGCGAAGCGATTCACTCGGTGTTCCTCTACCACGCTATCAAGGCCGGCATGGACATGGGCATCGTCAATGCCGGTCAGCTGGCCGTATATGACGACCTGCCGGGGGAACTGAGGGAAGCCGTTGAAGATGTCATCCTCAATAAATCAGATGATGCCACTGATCGCCTGATCGAGATCGCGCCTGCTTACATGGGTGATGGCGCAACAGCGCACATCAAGGAAGACCAGGCCTGGCGCGATAAACCGGTGAATGAAAGGCTTGCACATGCGCTGGTAAAAGGCATCACCGAGTATATTGACGAAGATACGGAAGAAGCCAGGCAACAGGCGGAACGTCCATTGCATGTGATTGAAGGCCCATTGATGGATGGCATGAACATTGTTGGTGATCTGTTTGGTGAAGGCAAAATGTTCCTGCCACAGGTAGTGAAGTCCGCACGCGTGATGAAAAAGGCCGTGGCGCATTTGATGCCTTACCTGGAAGCGGAAAAAAATTCGGTCAGCAGCAGTAATGGCAAAATTCTGATGGCGACAGTTAAAGGTGATGTACACGATATAGGTAAAAATATTGTCGGCGTGGTGTTGCAGTGTAATAACTATGAAGTGATTGATCTGGGCGTGATGGTACCCGCGGATACGATATTGCATGAAGCGGAAAAACATCAGGTCGATATTATCGGCCTGTCCGGTTTAATAACACCTTCGCTGGAAGAAATGGCGCACATGGCAGCTGAAATGCAGCGCCTGGGTCTTGATATTCCGTTGTTGATTGGTGGCGCCACCACATCCCGTATACATACGGCAGTGAAGATCGATCCTAAATATTCCAGCGCGGTTGTCTATGTGCCGGATGCATCACGTGCTGTCGGTGTTGCCGGTGAGCTGTTGAGTGAAGACCGCAGTGATGACTACGTTAAAAGCATCAAGCATGAATATGCGCAGATGAGAGAGCAGCGCGAGCAACGCGCTTCCACGAAAAAAACCGTGTCTCTGCAACAGGCGCGCGACAATGGTTTTAAAGATGACTGGGATAATTACACACCACCGGTGCCGACATTCCTTGGGCTGAAAACATTCGATGACTATGATCTTCAGGAGCTGGTCGATTACATCGACTGGACACCTTTCTTTCATACCTGGGAACTGGCCGGCAAGTACCCGAAGATACTGGACGATGAAGTTGTGGGCGAGCAGGCAAGGCATTTGTTTGCAGATGCGCAGGACATGCTGCAGAAGATCGTTGATGAAAAGTGGCTGACTGCACGTGCCGTTATCGGTTTTTTCCCGGCCAACAGTTTTGATGATGACATCCTGGTTTTTTCCGATGAATCACGCGATGAAGTTGTCACGGTGTTGCATCATTTAAGGCAACAACTGGCGAAGCCACCGGAAAGACCGAACTGGTGTCTGTCTGATTTCCTCGCGCCTGTGGAAACAGAGGTCAAAGATTACATCGGCGCCTTTGCGGTCACGACCGGGATAGGTATCGAGGAGCACGTGCAGCGATTCGAGGCCGCACACGATGATTACAGTAGCATTATGCTCAAGGCGCTGGCCGACCGCCTGGCCGAAGCTTTTGCCGAACGCATGCACGAACGCGTTCGTAAGGAATACTGGGCATATGCGGCTGGTGAGAAGCTGACGAATGAGCAGCTGGTCACTGAAGAGTACCAGGGCATCAGGCCGGCCCCGGGTTATCCGGCCTGCCCGGACCATACCGAAAAGCAGACCTTGTGGGAACTGATCGAGCCTGACAGGAATGCCGGTGTCGAGATTACTGACAGTTTTGCAATGTATCCGGCTTCTTCAGTTTCAGGCTGGTATTTTTCACACCCGAAATCGCAATATTTTGGCACCGGAAAAATTCAGCGTGACCAGGTTGAGGATTATGCAGAGCGAAAGAAACTTGAAAAACAGGTAGTTGAGCGCTGGCTGGCGCCGGTACTGGCTTACGATACCTGATTGTCGAGAAATCTGACGCAGTCCGAAATTTTATAACTCATTGTATTTAAAGAGAATAATTAAATATTTGCTGTATCTGGATGCGGACCGGCGCTAGCAGGGTGTCAGCATAGATTACATTACGCGCATTCTCATTCATTGATTCCCACAAATAAAGATTAAAAAAACAATAAGTTATCAATATTGGCAAGGTAAATGCATAATCTAAATAGGTTTTACAGAATTTCTTTCTTGCTGTTTGAAAGGAAAGCTGTTTGCAATATGTAAGACTCTCTCACCTTTTGCCGGTACCCTGTACCGGCATTTTTTTGCAAGGAATAAGGATATTCAGTCCCTGTTTTCAAGCGCTTGTCAATACTAAAAACCTGTGGATAACTTTGGGGATAATTCTGCACCAGGATGAAGCACTACACGTTCGGGCATGATCTGGACCTGGTCTAGTAAAAAATTGTATCTTGAATAAAAATCCTATATAAAACAATGAAATATAAATTATTTTATAAAAAGTATTGACAGATTATGTTCATAATGTTCTTCTAATATTGTTATCTATGGGAATTTTTTCCAGCCTGTGTACAACTCCAGCCAGAAAATATGATTCTCAGTTACCTTTGTATAAACAGCCTGACTTAAACAAATATTTCAACAGGTTATAATTCCCGTCTTTTTGATCACCTGAACCCATGTCCATCATTCGTTTACGAAACATCAGTATCAGTTTTGGCGGCCCAGCCATTCTGCACAACATCAGCCTGTCGATCGATGCCGGTGAACGTGTTTGCCTGCTCGGCAGGAACGGCATGGGTAAATCGACCCTTATGAAAGCCATTGCCGGCGATATTGTGCCTGATAGTGGCGAAATCGAGCGCCAGCAGGGACTGGTGACGGCAAAACTGGATCAGCAGGTCGATATCGGCGCGGGTGGTGCCGTGTTCGACGTCGTGGCTCAGGGACTGGGCGAAGCAGCAGATCTGCTGAAAGCCTATCATCATGCCGTTCACAAGCTTACAGTGGAGCACAATAGCAGGGCCGAAGCAGAGCTGGAGAAAGCCCAGCATGCAGTCGAGGTGGCGGGGGCATGGCAACTGAACCAGCAGGTTGAATCCATACTCAGCCGAATGAAGCTCGATGGCGATGCGAGGGTTGAGACCCTGTCGGGCGGCATGAAAAGGCGCGTTCTGCTGGCGAGGGCGCTGGTGCAGAAGCCGCACCTGCTGCTGCTGGATGAACCCACCAACCACCTCGATATCTCTGCTATAGACTGGCTGGAGGAGCAGTTACTGGGGTATAACGGGGCACTGCTGTTTGTCACCCACGACAGGGCGTTTCTACGCAAGCTGGCTACAAGGATTATCGATCTCGACCGTGGCGAGTTGAAAAGCTATCCCGGCGACTATGGGAACTTCCTCAGGCGCAAGGATGAGTTTCTCAAGGCGGAAGCAGAAGCCAATGCGCGTTTTGACAAAAAGCTTGCACAGGAGGAAGTCTGGATACGCCAGGGGATCAAGGCGCGGCGCACACGTAACGAGGGCAGGGTGCGCGCATTGCAGAAATTGCGCAATGAACACCGGCAGCGAAGGGATCTTCAGGGCAGGGCGGTTATGAAGATTTCCGAGGCGGAGCGCTCGGGCAAGCTGGTGGTAGAGGCAAGCGACATCGGCTTCAGCTACCATGGAATGCCTCTGGTGAAGGACTTCACTACAACCATTATGCGTGGTGACCGCATTGGTGTTATTGGCCCCAATGGTGCGGGCAAGACAACCCTGCTGAATATACTGCTCGGTGAGCTTGAGCCGCAACTGGGCAGGGTAAAAACAGGGACCAATCTCGCCGTTGCCTATTTCGATCAAATGAAAGCGCAACTCGATGAAGAAGCATCGGTTATCGATAATGTATCACACGGCCGTGAAAGAATAGATATCAACGGTAAATCCAAACATATCATCGGCTATTTGCAGGAATTTTTATTCTCACCGGAACGCGCACGTTCCCCGGTCAAATCGCTTTCTGGTGGCGAACGCAGCCGTTTACTGCTGGCACGGCTGTTTTCACAGCCTGCCAACGTACTGGTGCTGGATGAGCCGACCAATGACCTTGATATCGAAACCCTGGAACTGCTGGAAGAACTGCTGCTGGAGTTTGCCGGTACGGTGCTGCTGGTCAGTCATGACAGGGAATTTCTAGACAATGTGGTTACCAGTACCCTCGTGTTTGAGGGCGATGGCAAGGTGACCGAGTTTGTTGGAGGCTATGATGACTGGATCAGGCAGCGCGAGATAGACCCATTCAGTGACTCACCGCTAAAGAATGATGTCGCCAGCAGGGGCAAGGAAGTCATTCAAAAGAAACCGAACAAGCTCAGTTACAAGGATCAGCGCGAGCTGGACAAGCTACCGGAAAAAATTGAGTTGCTGGAAACACGGATTCAACAGTTGACTGAGGAAATGGGTCAGGCTGAATTCTTCCAGCAGGACAAAGACATTATCGTCAATGCGCAACAGGCGCTTGAAGCAGCCAGTACTGACCTGGATGCCTGTTATAAACGTTGGGAACAGCTGGAGTCAGTCGAATTCTGATTGGATAACGACATCCTTGATTATCTTTGCCAGTGTTCGCGTGGCAGGCCCGGTGTTTTCGCTATTACCGTAAATCATCTGTAATGAAGCACGATATTGCTGGCCTTCTGTTAACGGTAAAACTTTCAGGATCTTTTTATCGATATAGCTGCTGATAATGTGGCGAGGTAACCAGCCGAATCCTAGCCCGTTACTGATTGCTGTCACAGCGGTATCAATACTGGTGACACTCCACTGGTGGTGTGCCTGCAACCAGCCGAAATCAATTTTTCTGGCGTAACCTGAATCCCGGATGATGACCTGCAAGTGATTATCAAGATCACTCACGGATATTGGCCGCTTCAGTTTGTGCAAAGCGTGATCAGGATTGGCGACGGCAATAAAATCGATGCTTATCAGGTGATCGCCAAGAAACCCGGAGGGTGTGCTGGCGCCAATTACAAGATCCGCAATACCTTCGACCAGTGCATCTTCCGCGCCCGAAAGGACCACCTCGTTCAACTGTACGCGTGTGCCCTTGCTTTGAGGCTCGAACAGCTTGAGTGCCTGCATCAGCAAGGCGGGTGGAAAAGCGGCATCGACAACCAGGATAATATCCGGTTCCCAGCCCTGTTCCAGGGTATTCGCAAGCTGCTCCAGCTGCTCGGCTTCACGCAAAAGTTGCTGCGAGCGGCGATACAGTACTTCACCATGTTCTGTTAAGCGGGCTTTGCGGCCGACAATTTTGAATACTTTAACACCAAGCAAATCCTGCAAGCGGGAAATATGATAACTCACAGAAGACTGGCTTCGATTGAGCATGGCTGCAGCCTGTGCGTAGCCTCCGGTTTCTACCACGGCAATAAGGCTACGCCACTGGTCAAGTGAGATACGAGGGGTAAACATATCTAGAGTTTAGATCGAAATCATTAATATGATGCGCTTTTATATCGAATATACCACGCA
>CALLCZ010000042.1 GCA_937998645.1 uncultured Gammaproteobacteria bacterium | reverse complement strand
GATCCCGGCGCCCCGGTTAAGATCAAGGCAGCAACCATTGTGCCTGTCGTTGACGGTGGTGGCGGTGGCGGTGGCGGCTATGCGTTGCTGCTTATGTTATTAGCCACAGGACCAATGGTATTGGTGTATCGCCAACGGATTCAGATGAAGCGTGTCGGATGACCAGACACTAAACGAAGGCGGCATGCGAGTATTTATCGGGTTAATTAATAACCTCCATCGATAGTTTCTCAGTGGGCAGGGTGTATCTTCACAACAGTCGTAGGTATGCATAAGTGTCGTAGCCTGGATGAAGCGGATCGTAATCCGGGGTCTGGTTTAATCTCGCCATTATTGTAGCCTGGATGAAGCGAAGCGCACTAAATTCGTCGGAACGAATTTGAACGCACAACGTGCGGCCCACAGGGCAGAATACAGGGAGGTATTCTGTAGTCCGGGGTTTATATTAATCTCGCCAGGGCGCAAAGCCCGCAAAGGTTTTTGGGTTAAAAAATTATAGCTTTTGATTTTCTTTGCGTTCCTGGCGCCTTTGCGGGAGTAACAAGTTTTCAAACGCTGCCTGTAAATTTCGGTGCACGACGCAGCCTGCACTGGCACTGGTCACTAATATCAATCATGACTGATTAGACCCGTTCAATGGCTGGAAGCAGGTATAATCCGGCCATGGACGATTCAGCCTTACATATACTAAAAACAACATTCGGCTACCAGGAATTCCGCGGCTCCCAGTCGGCGATCATTCAGCAGTTGATCAACGGCAACGACGCCGTGGTGTTGATGCCCACCGGTGGCGGCAAGTCCTTGTGTTACCAGATACCGGCAATGGTGCGCAATGGCACCGGAATCATCATTTCACCACTGATCGCGCTGATGCAGGACCAGGTCAGTTCACTGCAGCAGCTGGGTGTAAACGCGGCCTACCTGAATTCAACGCTTGATGCGGCAGAAGCCGCTGATATCGAAAATCGCTTGCTCGCCGGTCGGCTGGATCTGTTATACGTCGCACCCGAGCGCATGATGACGCCGGGTTTTCTCGGCCTGTTGGAACAGATAGATATTGCGTTGTTTGCTATCGATGAGGCGCACTGCGTATCGCAATGGGGCCACGATTTTCGACCGGAATACATACAGCTCTCCATATTGCACGAGCGCTTCCCGCAGATTCCGCGCATCGCACTGACTGCGACCGCGGATGAGCCGACACGCAACGAGATTATCTCCCGACTGGACCTGTCTGCTGCGCAGCAGTTTGTCGCCAGCTTCGACCGCCCCAATATCTGCTACCGCATTACGCAGAACCAGGGCAATGCCCGTGATGCGTTGCTGCGCTTCATCCTCAATGAACACGAACACGATGCCGGCATCGTCTACTGCCTGTCGCGCAACAAGGTCGAGCAGACCGCTGAATGGCTCTGTACGAAGGGATTGACTGCCCTTCCATATCACGCCGGACTGCCGGCAAAAAAGCGGCAGAAGCATCAACAGCGCTTCCTGATGGAAGATAAAGTGATCATTGTCGCTACCATCGCATTCGGCATGGGTATCGACAAGCCCGACGTGCGCTTTGTCGCCCACCTCAACATGCCCAAGAGTATCGAGGCCTATTACCAGGAGACCGGAAGGGCGGGGCGTGATGGCCTGCCTGCCGATGCCTGGATGATGTACGGCCTGCAGGACGTGATCAAGCTCAAGCAAATGATGGACAGCTCGGAGGCGGATGAGAAGCACAAGCGCACCGAGCAACACAAGCTGCAGTCGATGCTGGGCTTCTGCGAACTGACCAGCTGCCGGCGCCAGGGCCTGCTGCGTTATTTTGGTGAACAGCTGGAGCAGTCCTGCGGCAACTGCGATACTTGCCTGTCACCGGTGGAAACCTGGGACGCGACCGTGGTGGCACAAAAGGCGCTGTCGGCAGTGCATCGAACCGGGCAGCGTTTCGGTGTGACCTACCTGGTCGATGTCTTACAGGGCAAGGACATGGAGCGCATCAAAAACTTCGGCCATGACAGGCTCAGCGTGTATGGCATTGGCGATGAGCTGGACAGCCATCAATGGCGCAGTGTATTCAGACAGCTGATCGCGCACAATTTACTCAGCGTTGATATCGAGGGACATGGCAACCTGCTGCTGACAGAATCATGTCGCCCGGTACTGCGCGGTGAGCAGACCCTGATGCTGCGCAAGGAAAGCAAGCAGGCGAAAACGGCGCGCAAGGGCAGAAAATCGTACAACACGTCAAAGGCGTCCGACAGCCAGTTGTGGGAAGCCCTGCGTGCCTGCCGCAAGCAGCTGGCCGAATCGAACAATGTACCGCCCTATGTCATTTTTCATGATGCCACCCTGGTCGAAATGGTCGAGCGCCAGCCGCAAAACCGCGAACAGTTTTCGAGAATATCGGGCGTGGGCGAAAGCAAGCTGGAGAAATATGCCGATGATTTTCTCGCGGTTATCCAGTCTCATGTTGAACAATTAAATCCTGAAAAGACGGATACTGTTGCTGAGAGCCTGCAATTATTTAAAAGCGGGATGACGATAGAAGTTATAGCAGAACAACGAAACATCAAGCCATCCACTGTGTATACCCATCTCGCGGCCTGCATTGAACAGGGTGATATCAAGTTGAATGATGTGGTTGATATAAGTGAGCAGGAATTGACAGCAATACAGGAAGCGATTCTTGCAACCGATGATGGCCAGGAAAAACTCAGGCCGGTTTACGATGCGCTGGATGGCATGTTTGAGTATGAAGTGTTGCGTTGTGTCAGGGCTGCGATGACTGCAGCATGATCAGTGAATATATAAATAGCCACAAATAACGCGAAATACGCAGATAAGATCATTTGTACAGCGGGTCACAGAGGCATCGAGATTACAGGGGTTTTATAAAGCGCATTTTTTTAACGCTGTTATCTCGAGCGAATGTGAGGGATCCCCGGCCTCTTGAAATTATGTCGACAGCGCTTTAATTATGCAGGCTAGCGAGATTCTGCCATGGTTTACGAACCAGGTTCGCTCAACTGAATTCCACCTGATCACTGTTGTCACAGGAACTATGATTAGATTCTTTACCGTTGTTTTATTTTTGCTGTTTTCACTGCAATCCCTGGCTGAAGCGCCGCAGGTATTAACGGCGGTCAGTCCCGCTAATCGAGTAGCGCTGCTTGAGCTTTATACTTCTGAAGGCTGCAGTTCCTGTCCGCCGGCAGACAGGTTTATGTCGCGCGTGAAGCTTGCGGATATCAGCGACCGGCAACTGATTCCTTTATCCTTCCACGTGACCTACTGGGATTACATAGGCTGGAAGGAC
>CALLCZ010000041.1 GCA_937998645.1 uncultured Gammaproteobacteria bacterium | reverse complement strand
ACTCGAACGGAAGTTCTTCCTCGACAATAAAATCTTCCGGCTCCTGTTTGAAACGTGCACTGATCTCAAGCAATGGCCAGGCATGCGCAAACTGTTCAAATTGTTCTTGCCTGAAATCTGACATCTTATAAACTCGTTGATGGGCTATAAAAATCTATAAATAATTTCTCTCGCAGTGGCGCAGAGCACGCAGATGTTTCTATTATCTGTAGGTGCAACTTTAGTCGCGAGTATCGGCTGAAATTCGCGACTAAAGTCGCTCCTGCGAATACCTGTAAAATTTCTCTGCGCGCTCTGCGCCACTGCGAGAGTACATAACATGATTACATCAAACACGACACGCCGGGTTAAAGTCATTAGCATGGCTTTACTGTGCTGCCTGGCTGTTACGGGTTGCGACCCAACGCCAAAAGTAGAAGCACTGGGTGATGACGCCGTCATTCTTGCCTTTGGCGACAGCCTGACATTCGGCACCGGCGCCAACAAGCAACAGGCCTACCCCGCACAGCTGCAGGCGCTGACTTCACGCACGGTGATCAACGCCGGCATTCCAGGCGAAGTCAGTCATACCGGCCTGCGCAGATTGCCAGCCCTGTTAACACGACATCAGCCCGACCTGGTTATCATCTGCCATGGCGGAAACGACATTTTACGCAGACAGGATCTGCAGCAAACCAGCAACAACATCCAGCAGATGATCGACATGAGCCGGGCAAACGGCGCCGATGTGATCCTGGTTGGCGTACCCGAATTCGGCATCTTTCTCTCCAGCGCCGGATTCTACACAGATCTCGCCGAAGTTAACCGCCTGCCGATTGAAAATACCGTACTCAGCGATGTGCTGAAAGTCGCCGCGTATAAATCCGACCAGATACATCCCAATGCTGATGGCTATGCTTTTATGGCGAAAAGACTGGCAGCCCTGCTGGAATTATCAGACGCTATCTGAAAATAAGACGATTGTCCTATTTTTAGTCGGGTTGACATATTTTGACGCTTCGTCATATTATCACCATCATGTCCGCCCAAGCAGATCACCTGCCCCGTAAACAACGCGAGTTCCAGCACAGGGAACAGTTGATCCTGGATACCGCCCAGAACATGCTGCACCAGCATGGCTATGCACAGCTGACCATGGAACGTATTGCAGAAGCTGTCGAATATTCCAAGGGCACCATCTACAACCACTTCTCCAGCAAGGAGGACCTGGTCTGCTCGCTTTGCTGCCGCTGCGTCAGCAACCTGATCGAGTTATTCCAGCGCGCTTATGATTATCCAGGCACAACGCGCGAACGCTTCGCTGCCATAGAGATTGCATACTCGCTTTATCACCAGTTAAACCCGCTGGATGCCCAGAATATCCAGATCGTCAAAACCAATGCGGTTCGCGAAAAACTCAGCGAAGAGAAACTGCAGGAAATGAATGCGCTTGAGCATGAGATCACACAGCTGTGTATGAACCTGGTTAATGAAGCTATAGCAGCAGGCGATATTTCCACTTCTGAAAATCATACCGCAGACACCATCGTCTACGGCTTCTGGTCAATGCTCTATGGTGGCATGCTGCTGGCGCAGTCGGATATACCACTGGAAGAACTGGGTTTCAGCCCGGCAATTACAATACTATGGAACAACACGCAGCGCTTGATGGATGCCTATGGCTGGGAGCCATTAAGCACGAACACTGATAGCGACGCTTTATTTACCAAACTATGTTCTGCGTTGTTTGCAGAGGAAGTATGCAGGCTTACTCAAGGGGAAAACCATCATGGTTGAGTTATACACGCAGTTAATTATCCGCTGGCGTTATGTAGTTGTGCTACTGACACTGGCGACAGTAATGGTGATCGGATATGGCGCACAGAAACTCAGTTTCAGTAATGATTACCGCATGTTCTTTGGAACAGACAATCCGCAATTACTTGCATTTGAAAAAATGCAAAACACCTTCAACAAGAACGACAACATCCTGTTTGTGATCACGCCCAAAGACGGCCGGGTATTCAGCGTCGACACCCTGACTGCTGTCAAGGACATCACCGAGGAAGCCTGGCAGATCCCCTTCTCTACGCGCGTTGACTCCATCACCAATCACCAGCATACAGCCGCCGAAGAAGATGACCTTGTGGTTGACGACCTGGTGCCGGATCCATCCATTCTGACCGGGGAAGATCTTTACAGGATCCAGTCCATCGCTGTTAACGAACCCATGATGGTGCGACGCCTGATCTCACCCGACAGCAAGTACACCGGTATTAACGTGACCGTGCAACTGCCCGGTAAAAAACTCGATGAGGTACCTAGCGCAGTTGCATATGCGCGCGACATGAAAGCGAAATACATGGAGAAGTATCCGCAGCTGGAAATCAGGCTGGTCGGTCTGACCATGATGAACAACGCGTTCCCCGAGGCCAGTCAGGATGACGCAAAGAACCTCTACCCGCTTGCACTGGGCTTCATCATCATCACCCTGTTACTGATGCTGAAAGGCCTGAGCGGAACACTGACAACATTCCTGATGATAATCTTTTCAATCATTACCGCCATGGGCCTGGCCGGCTGGCTTGGCATCAGGCTGTCGCCACCTGTAATGAGTGCACCGATCATGGTGTTGACCATGGCGATAGCCGATGCTGTTCACCTGCTGGTGACCATGAAGCATGAAATGCACCTTGGAAAAAACAAGGTGGATGCCATGGTCGAGAGCATGCGCATCAATTTCTGGCCGATCTTTGTTACAACACTGACAACCGTGCTGGGTTTCCTCAGCCTGAACTTCAGTGATGCGCCTCCATTTCACGATCTGGGAAATATCGCCGCGATGGGTGTTGCAGCTGCATTCATTTATTCGATTACATTCCTGCCTGCACTGATTACCATTCTGCCGGCCAGGTCCACCCGCGAAGTCACCGGAAAATATGCCATGGGGCATTTTGGTGATTTCGTTATCAGGAATTACCGAAAATTGTTAGTCGCCAGTTCGCTGGTGGTTATTGTACTGGTGGCAATGGTACCCAAAAACGAACTCAATGATGTGTTCGTCGAATACTTCGATACCACAATTGATTTCAGGCTGGACTCGGATTACGCGGCAGAAAATCTCACCGGTGTTTATTACATCGACTTTTCACTGGGTACAGGTGAAAGCGGCGGCATCAGCGATCCGCAGTACCTGAAGAATGCAGACAAATTTGTACAGTATTTACGGGCCCAGCATGAAGTGATCCACGTGTTCTCGCTGACCGATATCTTCAAGCGGCTCAACAAGAACATGCACGGTGATGATCCTGCATGGTACAAGCTGCCGGATGATCGCAACCTGGCAGCGCAATACTTGCTGTTGTACGAGATGTCACTGCCCTACGGACTCGACCTCAACAACCAGATCGATGTCGGCAAGACCGCAACAAAAATCGCCATTACGCTGAAGACCCTGTCCTCCAATGAAGTGCTGGCGCTGGAAGAAAGAATCTCGGCATGGTTGAAGCAGAACATGCCTGAGCTGGAAGGCAACGGCACAAGTCCGACCGTGATGTTCGCCCACCTCGGCAAACGCAACATTAACAGTATGCTGATCGGAACCACCGTGGCACTTTTCCTGATTTCAATGGTGCTGATTGTCTTCTTCCGCTCCCTCAGATACGGACTTATCAGCCTGCTGCCCAACCTGCTGCCGGCAGCAGCTGCATTCGGCATCTGGGGCCTGTTTGTCGGTCAGGTCGGTATTGCGCTTTCTGTTGTAACAGGCATGACTCTGGGTATCGTGGTCGATGATACCGTGCATTTCATGAGCAAGTACCTGCGCGCGCGAAGGGAGAAAGGTTTTAATGCCGAACAGGCTGTACATTATGCCTTCAACAGCGTTGGCATTGCACTGCTGGTGACATCGGTCGTATTGATTGCAGGTTTCATGATCATGGCACAATCGCATTTTGAACTGAATGCAGGCATGGGCCTGCTTACCAGCGTGGTCATCGCCCTGGCGCTTGCCATCGATTTCATGTTGCTGCCGCCACTGCTAATCAAGCTAGAAGAAAACGGGGAGAAAAAAGTATGAACAGACGAATGATTCAATCAACTGTTGCCGCCGTTGTTGTCGGCCTGCTGCCATTCACACTGGTCGCGGAGACCGCCGAGGAAAAAGGTCTGGCTATCGCGGTTGAAGCAGATAAACGGGACGAAGGCTTCGGCGATTCCACCGCGAACATGACCATGGAACTGAGAAACAAGCAGGGTGATAGCAGTACGCGTTATATCCGTATCAAAACGCTCGAAGTCATCGGCGACGGCGACAAGTCGATGTCGATTTTCGACGAACCTGCTGATGTCAAGGGCACCGCCTTTCTCACGTTCTCGCATGCCATCAAACCGGATGAACAATGGCTGTACCTGCCTGCTCTGAAACGCGTGAAACGCATCAACTCCAAGAACAAGTCCGGGCCCTTCATGGGCAGCGAGTTTGCCTATGAAGATATTGCCTCGCAGGAAGTTGAAAAATACACCTACAAGTATTTGCGTGACGAAACCCTCAATGGCATTGACTGCTTTGTAATCGAGCGTTACCCGGCCTACAAGCATTCGGGTTACACGCGCCAGGTCGCCTGGATCAACAAGGCGGAATACCGCCCGGAAAAAGTTGTGTTCTACGACCGCAAGAACAGCCTGCTGAAAACACTGACATACGACGGCTACCAGCAATACCTCGACAAGTTCTGGCGCGCCGATCAGATGAATATGGAAAACCATCAAAGCGGTAAGAGCACAACACTGACCTGGAGCAATTACCAGTTCAGAACAGGGCTCGAGGACAGGGACTTCAACAAGAACAGCCTTAAACGCGCCAAGTAGATAATACTGAAACCAGATGCCACCGCATGCTGTCCGGAATAATAACCGCAAAACTAATTAAGGAAACTCTAATTAACCCCGTTCGCCCTGAGCCTGTCGAAGGGCATGGTGAGTAACATCATGATATTGCAGTATTACTGGGAAAATGGTTCGACAAGGCTCTCCTGAGCCTACCGAAGGGCTCACCATGAACGGTGTTATTAATCAGAGTGTCCTTAATGTATTCCCGACAGTATTGGGCTCCACCTTGCAACACGCACTGACCGGCTTTATTCTCGCTTCTGCACTGCTGCAAACGCCCGTCATCGCTGCACAGTGGTCGGGCCATGTTTCCGGCCAGTTCCGCGGTTTCTTCGAAGATCCGGCCGACCCCCGCCAGCACAACAGCTACCTGTCGGCCGCTGCCGAGCCCGAGTTTTATCACAGCTGGCAAGGCGGCGATCAGAGCTTCAATACCATCCTGTTCTACCGTGTCGATCAGTATGACGACAACCGCACCCACGGCGATATCCGCGAGCTTTCCTGGACCGGCGTGTTCGATGCATTCGAAATGACTGCCGGCATCAGCAAGGTGTTCTGGGGTGTGGCGGAAACCCAGCACCTGGTCGACATCATCAACCAGACCGACCTGGTGGAGAACGTTGATGGTGAAGACAAGCTGGGCCAGCCCATGATCAAGCTGAGCACCGCGCAGAACTGGGGCACGCTGGACTTTTTCGTGCTGCCCTGGTTTCGCGAACGCACATTCCCGGGTGTTGAAGGCCGCCCCCGCCCCGAAGTGGTTGTCGATACCGATGCGGATGCGATCTATGATTTCAGCGCCGGACAGGACCACATCGATCTGGCACTGCGTTACTCGCACTATATCGGTGAATGGGAATTCGGCCTGTCCTATTTCAGCGGCATCGACCGCCTGCCCAGCACATTTGTTCCCAATGACCAGTCCACAGCCGTGATCCCGGTTTATTCATTGATCAACCAGGCGGGCATCGACGGCCAGGTGTTTTTTGGTGACTGGACCTGGAAACTGGAAGCCATTAACAAGGAATATCGTTCCGGCCAGCGCAAGGGCTCGCATACTTTCCAGTCTGTGTTCGGTTTCGAATACACCTGGGTCGGCTTCACCGGCGGCGCCAGCGACCTGGGCTTCGTCGTGGAATATCACTACAGCGATGCCAACGCGCGCGAAACGATATTTGACAATGACCTGGCCACCGCCCTGCGTTTCGTGCTGAATGATGCCCAGTCCACCGAAGTATTGCTGGGCTTCCTCACCGATGCCGAGACACACACGGCCGCAGGATTCATTGAAGCGAGTCGACGGATTGGACAGAGCTGGGTGCTTGAGGCCGAGTTACGCACCTATAACGGCACCGAAGAGAATCGACCGCTTTACAGTTTCCGCTTCGACAATTTCGTCCAGCTCGACCTCGCCTATTACTTCTGAATCTATGCCGGAGGTTTAATGTCATATTCTCTCGCAGAGGCGCTGAGTACGCAGAGAGAAAAAGTTTTTGTT
The DNA here is from genome assembly GCA_937998645.1 of uncultured Gammaproteobacteria bacterium. Lineage (GTDB taxonomy): Bacteria > Pseudomonadota > Gammaproteobacteria > SZUA-229 > SZUA-229 > JABDQW01. Next base: position 22,595 of record CALLCZ010000041.1, on the reverse strand, counting down.
GTTTGTAGTCAGGATGCAGCATCGCAGTATCCTGGGCATGTCATGAGTAGTTTGCGATTCATTTTATTCAGGCGACGATCTGTTGCTCCCTCACCTCAGCTCTTTCACAGGGTAGAAGGGTGAATATCATCTTTGTTTTTACCTTGCCCCTCGTTACTCGTCCCTTGTACCTGTAGTTATCCTCTGCGAGAGTAAATATTTATAGCTTATATATATCGCCAACCCTGACTATTACAAACATCATCATGCCGCAGGACCCAGCGTAAGCTGTTTAATCTCTTCGAGCCTGTCTCTCAACAGGGCCGCTTCCTCGAATTCAAGGTTGCGTGCGTGTTCATACATTTGCTTCTCAAGCTTATCGATTTCCTTTAACAAGCTTGCAGGCTTCATGCTTTGATATTCCGCCCTTTCATCGGCGACTTTGCGTATCGCCGAACTGTAACTTTGACCGGGTTTGTGCGCATAACTGGACTCGAGAACGTCGGTTACCTGCTTGATGATGGTGGTCGGCGTTATACCGTGACTTTCGTTATAAACCTGCTGTTTCTCACGACGCTCATTCGTTATCTTCATTGCGCGTTCCATAGAATTAGTAACCCGATCTGCATACAGAATTGCCTTGCCATTCACATTACGGGCAGCGCGCCCGATACTCTGTATCAATGAACGTTCCGACCTGAGAAAGCCCTCTTTATCGGCATCCAGTATTGCCACCAGCGACACTTCTGGAATGTCCAGTCCCTCGCGCAGCAGGTTGATGCCGATCAGCACATCGAATTCACCAAGACGAAGATCGCGAATAATTTCGACGCGCTCAACCGTATCAATATCGGAATGCAGGTAACGTACGCGCACACCATGCTCCAGCATGTAATCGGTCAGGTCCTCGGCCATGCGTTTGGTCAGCGTCAGGATGAGTACACGTTCGCCTTTAGTCACACGTTGCGTGATCTCTGAATGGACATCATCGACCTGAGTATTGACCGGGCGTACTTCGATAACCGGGTCGAGCAAGCCGGTAGGACGTACAACCTGTTGCACGACCTCATCGGAATGTTCGGTCTCGTACGGACCCGGTGTCGCGGACACATAAAGACATTGCGGTGACAGCGCTTCGAACTCCTCGAATTTCAGCGGCCGGTTATCCAGCGCAGATGGCAGTCGAAAGCCGTAGGTCACCAGGTTTTCCTTGCGCGAGCGGTCGCCTTTGTACATCGCGCCCAGCTGCGGGACCGTGACATGGCTTTCATCGATCACCAGCAATGCATTGTCAGGCAGGTAATCGAACAAACACGGCGGCGGCTCGCCGGCTTTCCGGTCAGACAAGTAACGTGAATAGTTTTCGATACCGCTGCAGTAGCCAAGTTGCTGCATCATTTCCAGATCCAGTTTGGTGCGTTCTTCCAGCCGTTGCGCTTCAACCAGTTTGTTATTGTCCCGCAAGTCCCGCAGGCGATCCCTCAATTCAAGGCGAATCTGGTCGATAGCCTTGACGATGGTATCGCGCGGCGTTGCATAGTGTGTTTTTGGATAGACCGTCAGGCGCGCCACCTTGCGCAGCACTTCACCGGTGAGCGGATCGAAAAAACTCAGGCCCTCAATTTCCTCGTCGAACAGTTCGACGCGAACGGCTTCACGTTCAGAGTCTGCCGGGTGAATGTCGATGACGTCACCGCGCACCCGATAACAGCCCCTTCTCAACTCGATATCATTGCGCGTGTACTGCAACTCGGCCAGTCGTCTGAGTATGTAACGCTGATCGACCAGGTCCCCCCGCACCAGGTGCAGTATCATGGTCATGTAGGATTTTGGATCACCCAGGCCGTAGATGGCTGAAACCGTGGCGACGATGATTGTGTCCTCGCGCTCCATCACGGCCTTGGTCGCAGACAGGCGCATCTGCTCAATGTGATCATTCACCGATGCATCTTTTTCTATGTAGGTATCGCTGGCAGGCACATAGGCTTCGGGCTGGTAGTAATCGTAGTAGGAAACAAAATACTCAACCGCATTGTCGGGAAAGAATTCTTTCATTTCACCATAGAACTGGGCAGCGAGTGTTTTATTCGGCGCCAGAATCAAAGTCGGCCTTTGAACGCTCTGAATGACATTGGCGATGGTGAAAGTTTTTCCAGACCCGGTCACACCCAGCAAAGTCTGCCTGGCCAGACCCGCTTCTATGCCCTCTATCAGTGCATTGATAGCCTCAGGCTGATCGCCTGCCGGTGAATAGTCAGTCTTTATTTCAAAACGTCTGGACATTGAATTACAATACGGTGATTACAAACATTAGCGGCAATGGAATCAGACCTTTGAGCATACAAACTTCTGCCCGTATTCAGCGGGTCAAACCCTCCCCGACTCTCGCAGTCACGGCACTTGCCAACCAGTTACGCGCAGAAGGCCGCGACGTCATCGGGCTGGCCGCAGGCGAACCGGATTTCGATACACCCGATCACATAAAACAGGCTGCGATCAAGGCCATCAACAATGGCATGACCAAATATACCGCAGTCGATGGTACTGCCGGGCTCAAGCAGGCCATTATAAACAAGTTCAAACGCGATAACGGGCTGGATTATACAGCCGACCAGGTTATCGTTTCGGTCGGCGGCAAACAGGGGATTTACAACCTGTTTCAGGCCCTGCTGAACCCGGGTGATGAAGTCATCATCCCTGCTCCCTACTGGGTTTCTTATCCGGATATGGTCATGCTGGCTGATGGCGAACCCGTTATTGTCGCCGGTGAGATGAACCAGTCCTTCAAGATAACAGCACAGCAACTTCGTGAGGCAATTACCGATCGCACCCGCCTTGTCATCATCAACAGCCCGTCGAATCCATCGGGCAAAGCCTATACCAGGGATGAACTCAAGGCACTGTCCGATGTACTGCTCGAACATCCCGATATTGTCATCCTCACCGATGATATCTACGAGCACATCGTATGGACGGACGAAGGCTTTAACAACATTCTCAATGTCTGCCCGGAACTGAAAGACCGCACCCTGGTGATGAACGGCGTATCCAAAGCCTATTCGATGACCGGCTGGCGCATCGGTTATACCGGCGGCCCGGCAGACATTATCAAGGGTATGAAAAAAGTGCAGTCGCAGAGCACATCAAACCCCTGCTCCATTGCTCAGGCCGCCGCCCAGGAAGCGCTCGATGGTGACCAGAGTTTTCTTGCCGAGATGTGCCAGGTTTTTCGCGACAGGCACGACTTCGTCTACAACACTTTGAATAACATGGACGGCGTGGAATGCCTGCCCAGTGATGGAACTTTCTACAGCTTTCCATCATTCCATTCAGTCATTGAGCGCATGGACGGCATCGAAGAAGATGTCCAGCTCGCACAGTTACTGCTGGAAAAAGCTGAAGTAGCACTGGTACCGGGCTCTGCTTTCGGCTTGCCCGGACATATCAGGCTTTCATTCGCGACTGACATGCAGAGCCTGGAAAAGGCGCTTTCGCGTATTCAGGCTGCCATAAGTTAATTTTAATTGTTACATGACCGGTAAATATCTCTTACTCGTTAACTTTTTCATTTCGCCTTGATGACACACTTCAATGTCGTAGTCTTTTGATTATTGCGTGTTACCCGGTAACACGTAATAATCAACGTAAGCAGGCACATGGAACCGACTAAGCAATACTATTGACCCATCGGCCTCAAATCGGTAGCATACCCGCCTTCCAAAAGGGCTTCAGCCCGATGAGACATCTCTTCCCCGATAGCTCAGTTGGTAGAGCAACGGACTGTTAATCCGTTTGTCCCTGGTTCGAGCCCAGGTCGGGGAGCCAATACACTGAGGGGTTTGCAGTCCGTAAACCCCTTTTATTTCCAGCCAAACCCTTTCTTATCGGTCATGTGGCACGCGAGTGTCCTGGATCACGCTGGTTTATCGGCACACACAAAAAAACGGTAGCCGCAGGACTGCCGTCTGGTTGATATCTTATCCAGGATAACGCCTATAAGGTTCAGGTCGCGACGTGATCGTACCGCTCCCTCATCTCATTGAGAGCAATGTTACGGTTGGAGAAGATATTCTCTTTACCGATGACGCTGTTCAGGTTTGCGCGCTCCAGTGCCTCGACGACCTGTTTCTTGAGACCCGCCAGGGCCAGCGTGACACCGGCTGCCTTGAGGTCGCTGACAAGAGCCCGCAGCTTTTCTTCTCCTGAAGCGTCCATCCGGTTGATGCCCTGACCGACCACGAGGATTGCCTTGGCCTGTGGGAAATGGCTCAACGCTTTCATGACCGCCGTTTCAAAATAGGCGGCATTGACGAATACCAGCGACGCATCGAAACGCATCACGACAAAGTTTTCACTGATAGGTGGCAGGTCATGGCTGGCTGCACCGGCAAGCGAACCATTGGGTGCGATACCAAGGACTTCACTGCGGGGTTTCATCGTACTCGCCAGGAACAGCAGGATGGTGACTACCACGCCGATCAGTACACCGTCCGCCAGCCTCGGCGCCATTACGAGTGTCGCGATGAAAGTCACCAAACTGGCAATGCCGTCAGCCCTGCGCACGTTCCATGCATGAAGCATCGACTTGAAATCGATCAAACCGAACACAGCGCTCATGACGATGGCTGCCAGGATCGCCTTGGGCAGATGGTAGAGATAATCGGTGAGCAGCATCATCACGAGGACAACACCGAATGCACTGATGATGGCGTACATACCCGTGCGGGCGCCGACGCGTGCCGCCACTGCAGATCGAGAAAACGAACCGCTGACGACATAGGACTGGAAGAAACTGCCGACGATGTTCGCGAGACCCTGCCCGATCAGCTCCTGGTTCGGATTCAGTTTTTCGCGCGACTTGGCGGCAAGCGCACGTGAAATCGATGTGGCTTCCATAAAGCCGATGAGTGCGATGATAAACGCGGTCGCGAACAGGTCAGAGATCAGGCCGAAGTCCATCAGAGGCACGGTAAAACCCGGAAGCCCACTCGGAATCGAGCCGACAACCTTGCCGCCGGATGACAGCTGGTACTGACCGTCATTGAATCCGGACAGACGATAGACCTTGTTGAACACAGGGTTGTCCATCGTAACTGCGTAGACAACGCGTCCGTCTTCAGCCGTTTCCGGTATCAGGGTCTGTTCATGCGCCAGTACGGTATCGCGATAGATGCTCAGCTTGAGAATCTTCTCCTCACCCTGCAGGTGGAAAAATTCGGCCTGCAGATCAAGGCGTGCGCCTTCTTCCGTTACCTCGAGTTGTTCAGAAACGGTTTTTTGCTGGGCCTTGACCGCCTTGAGCTTCTGCTGGTTCTCGGCAAGCGTCGCGTAGATCTGCGCGGCATTTGCATCCGCAATCTGGCCTGGCGTGATGCTGACCTTGTCTTCATAACCGGTCGACTGACTGATGATAATCCCGAGAAGCACCACTATCAGCACGCTCGGCAGTTTTGGAAAGTAGCGGCCGAGGACTTTGAGCGTGATCAGCGTCCCGATTGCAAACGCCAGTGTGGGAATGTGCCCGTGCGGTATCTGCTGGAAGACCTGGGACAGATCGGCCAGAAAACTCTCTGAACGCGGCATAGGCACACCGAGAAAACTGTTCAGCAGCGACAGGCCGATAATCAGCGCGGCCGCATTCGTGAAACCGATAATGACCGGGTGCGACGCCAGGTTGATCAGCACACCCATTTTGAACAGGCCCAGCAGCAGTCGCAGGATGCCCACCATCAGCGCCAGCAACAGGGAAATCTGGATGAATTCGTCGCTGCCGCGCGTTGCCAACGGTTCGATAGCAGCGGCGGACATCAGCGACAGCATCGCAACCGGGCCGGTATGCAGGAAGCGGGACGCACCCCACATCGAGGCGACAATCACAGGCAGGAATGACGCATAGAGGCCGTACACGACGGGCAGCCCTGCCAGGTTGGCGTAAGCCATGCTCTGCGGAACCAGGATCATGGCTATCGTGATCCCCGCAATAAGATCCGCTTTCAGGTTTTCGCGGGTGGGCGGGAACCACCTCAGAAAAGGAAACAGTTTGGTCAACATCATTTGGATACGGTCCGCTACCCATTACGCACGAAGGCCGCGAATTATATCTCAAACGGGATGGGACAAATAACCTGCCTTTTGGTATAGGTAATTGACATGACCGTTCGCATCGTCGCTGATAACGGCCAAAAAAAGGGCCGCATATTGAAAATGCAGCCCTTTTCGGCCTTGTCAGAGGTCTCGGAAGAAATCAGGCAATGTTGGTCCTGCCAGCTTCTTCACCCTGCACCGCCGGCCGGGCTTTAGCCGCTTTCGGATCAACAACGACCACCACGACGGGTACCGGCAGTGCGTTCCTGGCCTGGGTGCCATTGATATAGCTGCGGCCAAGATATCCCGTGTCCTTGCAGGTCATGAACGCAATTTCAGAGTGATTGCGCAGGTAGCGGGCCAGTCCGGTAATCGGTTCGCCGGACAGTTTGACTGTTTCAAGCTCAATTCCGCGTTCTTCCAGCTGCTTCAGATAAGGTTCCAGCAATGCAGATGAAACCGGACCTGTTTCCAACGTCAGCACAGTCAGGTCGTGTTCTAAACTGCTGCAGGTTTCAATCACATAGTCCATCATCTTGGCCGGTAATGTGCTGCCCATGTACATGGCCACGCGTCTACGCGTTTTCTTCACTGCCTTTTCACTCAGAACGGGTGGAGGTTCGTCGGAATTGACGACATTCACAGCCGTGTTCTGCAAATAGGCCGTTTTCTGGCGCGGTGTAAGATATTCACCGGCATCTGCGTGCGCCAGGCCGTTGAGCATCTTTTTTAGTGCATTTGTAAGGGGGGTCATGGTGCTTCTCCTGAATTAATTAATTAGTATATTTATTAATACTTATGCACTTGTCATGCCAATTTATCTACCTATGTAAATCAATAACTTGCCATACCCAATGTCTAAGCGGCTGATGCACATTGCAACACTTTCCTGAAACAGGTAGACTCCAACACTGCAACACTGTTGAAATTTGCAACACTCAATGAGCAGCCTGCGAAAAAAGATCCTCTATGCATTCGGCCTTTCGAATGTCGCCATCTTCGCGATCGCGCTGACGGTTTACGCCGACCTGACGTTGTTGCGGGACCAGATCGTCAACAGCGAAAAACTGAGGCAATTCCTCTCCGCAACCCAGCAGATGCAGAATCATGAAGAGAACCTTCTGCTCTACCAGACGCCGGAATCCCGGTTTCAGCTCGGGGAACAGGTCGACCAGATGCGCAAGCTGTTCAGCCAGTACCGTGCATTCTTTTATGAAGTGATCGGTACCACACAAACCGCGAAACTCGACGGACTGCTAACGCGGTATCGTGACCGGATCGACGAACTGGGAGCGAGAGAAGCGACCGATAATCCGGTCACAGTGGCCACGCTGCACGACATGAGCGAGGGAATCTGGGAAATCGTTCACCAGATATCAAATGAGCACCATGAATCGCTGACCCAAAAGGCGCACCTGGTGTCCTGGATTCTGGTCATTACGCTGACGGCCGTGATCATCATGGGTGTGATCAGCGCTGTATTTATAAGCCGGCAGGTCGTTCAGCCGATATCTGCGCTGGAGCGCCAGCTTGATGCTGTCGCAGACGGCAAGGCGAACAAGCTTACGCTGGTGTCGGACAATATCGAGATCCAGTCATTTGTCCAGCACTTCAACAATATGCTTTACAAACAGCGTGCACAGCAGAGCCAGATTCGCCACCATGAGAAAGCTGCTGCGCTGGGTATGCTGGTATCCGGTGTTGCACATGAACTGAACAATCCGCTGTCGAATATTTCAACATCCGTACAGTTATTGATGGAAGATGACAGCGATGCAGGCCTTAGACACCAGTGGCTGGCCCATGTCGACAGCGAAACCGAACGTGCGAGGCGGATCGTGCGCCGCCTGCTCGACAGTGTCCGGCAGCCACAGCAGAATCTGCAAACAATCAGATCAAGCGATCTGGTCAACTCTGCGGTACTGCTGATTCATCGCCAGATCGATCCGTCGATTCTGCTGCATATCGATGATGTTGCCGACACCCCGGTCAAAGTCGATCGAGAACGCATGCAGCAGGTCTTCATCAACCTGATCCGTAATGCAGTAGCCGCAGGTGCGCGCAATATCTGGGTTTTTGGTGAATCCACGACCTGGGCTGATTCATCGCCGGAGGACATCGAACGCGTTCAGGGAGAACTGTCGACCGTGAGTACGGCCGATGAGGTCATGCTGTTCACGATTGCCGATGACGGGCCCGGCATACCCGAAGAAAACCTGCCTCACCTGTTTACGCCGTTCTTCACCACGAGGAAGGAAGGCGAAGGCACCGGGCTGGGGCTCTACCTGGTGGAAGAAATCATTCAGGAGCACGACGGCTGCATTACCGTAGAAAATCGTGTTGCGGAAGGCACGCAGTTCCTGATCTGGTTACCCGTTTCGAGGGAGGAACCCGCATGAGTGAAAACGAAGAAAGCAGGCCGCATATTCTGGTTATCGATGACGAGGCGATTGCGCTGTCAAACATGAGTCATGTGCTCATCAAGGAAGGCTACGATGTGACTACGTGCAAGGACGGCGAAAGCGGTCTGAACGCGCTGCGCCACACCCGGTTTGATCTCGTGCTGACGGACCTGCACATGCCGGGGATCGATGGCATGGACGTGCTGCAACACGTGCACGTGACCATCCCCGAGACGCCGGTGATCATGATTACGGGACATGCCACGCTCGATTCCGCCGTCAAAGCCATGAAGCGCGGAGCCTATCACTACATTGCAAAACCGTTCAGGCTCGATGAAGCGCGTGAGATCGTCAAAAGCGCGCTCGAGTTCGGGCGCATGAAGAACGAAAACCGCGAACTCCGCCAGACGATTGAAACACTGTCCAACCAGACCACCATCATCACACAGGACCTGGCCGTGCAGCGGCTGCTCGAAACGGCACGCCAGATCGCCTCCACAGATACCAGCGTCGTGATCAATGGCGAATCGGGAACGGGAAAGGAGCTGATGGCGCGCTTCATCCATGAGCACAGTCCGCGTGCGAACGGTCCGTTTGTCGCGTTCAACTGTGGCGCCCTGCACGAGGAACTGGCTGCAAGTGAGTTGTTCGGCCATGAAAAAGGCGCGTTCACCGGTGCAACCGCACGCAAGATCGGACTCTTCGAAGCCGCGGATGGCGGTACGCTGTTTCTGGATGAAGTCACGGAAATGCCGCTGCTGATGCAGGTAAAACTGCTGCGTGTTCTGCAGGAACATGAATTGATGCGGGTTGGATCGACCGAACCGGTCAATATCAACGTCAGGGTAGTCGCCGCCAGCAATCGCGACCTCAAGGATGCTGTCGACAAGGGTTTGATGCGCGATGACCTGTATTTCAGGTTGAACGTGGTTACGCTGTCGCTGCCGCCGTTGCGCGAAAGGCGCGAAGACATACCGCTGCTTGCCTATTATTTGCTGCGGAAGTACTCGACGATTATCGGTCATGACGTACAGGAAATCACACCTGAAGCACTGCAGCGGCTGCTCGAGTATGACTTTCCGGGCAACATTCGAGAGTTATCCAACTTTATCGAGCGCGGTGTGGCGCTGTCTTCCGGACCGGAACTCGGCATCGAACACCTGCCCCACAGTCTCGGAGCATTGACTGTCCGTGTCTTTACACCGGAAATCGCGACTCCACCAACGACACTCGAAGAGCAGGAAACCGAACATATCATCAGTGTTCTCAAGATGGCTGACGGTAATCGTACCAAGGCCGCGAAGATGCTCGGAATCGACCGTGTTTCGCTCTGGCGGAAATTGAAAAAGCTCGGAATTGATGACAAGTAACCTGCCTTTAACTACAGTTGTATATCCGGCGCGGTTTACCGAATAGACAGCTCTCGTATCCCCAAAAAACGTGGCGTACTTCGGCTGCGGGAGCAATGCAAATGGTTCTATATGCGTCCACGATGGGGAGCCAATTAAATACAATAGTTTACGAGATACCAGCTAATCGTAACTCACTTGATACCAACTTTAGTTGCTCTACTTGTCACTATTGGCAGTCGACAGCATGACTGGTAGCCATCCTCACAATAAACAATACAGCAATAATTCTGCGGCATTTCCAGTAACGGGACAGATTTTTTTCCACAGTACCCATGGCCTGGTTTTGTTTCTTCAGTGGCAATGATGCAAAATATACGATCAAATTTTCCCTGAAACCAAATCTGTGCAAACCCCAAAATGGCTGATCAACTAGACACCCTGGCGCAAGCAAATGTGGTTCAAATGGAGCAGCGTAATGCCGACTAAACCTGAACTGGAAACCTGCATAGCTGAACTTGAATCCCTGATCACCGATCTGCTAGCTGATAGAGACTTGCAGAAAGAGCGCGCGGATGAATGGCAGGCGCTGGCCGAAGAGCGACAAAATACCGTTTCAGACCATCAAAAACACTTGCAGAATGAACCCAAGGAAACCGGTAAGCGGCATTTCATCAAGCGGAAAGGAAACAAGGCAAAAACCGCACAGATGTTTGAATGGTACAGCGAATACAGAAAGGCCGGTTTTGACAATGAAGACTCACGCTTGAAGGTGGCCAATAAAGCGAAACATTACAGACTCACCAAGTCCCGGCTGACAGAACAGCAGATCAAACAGCGATTCGATAATCAATTCGGGGAAGACCACGACAGCAAGGCTCTGGCAGAATGATCCCTGTTCGCATAATTTGTAATAGTCAGGATATACGCCTGCAACGCTGCGCTTATGCAGGCCTGCGCCCAATGATTTTAGATTTACGATCAGGATGGGCGATATAGAAAAAGCTATCAATATTTACTCTCGCAGAGGCGCAGAGAACGCAAAGGAAAACAAATAAGCAGGGATTGTCTTTGTTAAAAACATTCACCCCTGCGCTCTCTGCGCCTCTGCGAGAAACAAATACGATAAACCATTAAACCAGCTGGACCGTAGGATATACGCTGCCTGTATCCCGGCTCGAGCCAGGAATCGGAGAGAAAGTTGGCGGAATATCAACTGCCCGCTGCTTTGAGTACCACCTGCACGATTAATACTACGAATAGCACGAACAGAATCGAAAATATGATGCCACCAATGATGAAGTGCGAGAACTTTCCATGTTCAAAATCACGCTGCCGGTTTGCTTCTGTTTGCACGCCAAACCAGCCTGCAAACAGGCTGCCGATAAAGCCAAGTGGTGTGATACCGCCCTTTTTCTTACCGGTTTCATCGCTCATGGTGTGCACTCTGATTTATTAAGAACAACGCCAAATATTAGCATTTTCTTATATTTCTTACAATGAGCGTCCAGCTACAGCTACAACTTGAGTTGCTTGAGGTATTTCTTGAAGTCATCGGCAAGCTCTTCATGCTCAAGCGCGAATTCAACGGTTGCCTGCAGGTAACCCATTTTACTGCCGCAATCATAGCGCCTGCCTTCAAAGCTGTAAGACAGAACCTGCTCATATTCACGCAATGCGGCAATGCCATCGGTCAACTGTATTTCATCGCCGGCACCGCGTTGAGTGGTTCTGAGAAGATCGAAAATAGCCGGTGTGAGCACATAGCGTCCAACAATAGCCTGGTTAGACGGCGCTTCTGAAGGCGCTGGCTTTTCAACGATCTGCTCGACTCGCGCAATCCTGTCACCAATCTGTTCTCCGGCGACCATACCGTACTTGTCACTCTCCTCGATAGCGACCGTCTGGGTGCCAATTATTGAAGACTGGTATTCATCAAACACCTTTACCATTTGCTTGACGCAGCCATTGCCTTCATTACGAATCAGATCATCCGGAAGAATCACCGCGAACGGGTGATTGCCAACAGCGGCTTCGGCACATAACACCGCATGCCCCAGTCCCAGCGCTTCTGATTGCCTGATGAAGACGCAGGCAACGCCATCCGGGATAACATCCTTGACGATCTTCAGCAAGTCAAGCTTGCCGCGTATTTCCAGTTCAGTCTCCAGTTCATAGGACTTATCGAAATGATCAATGATCGAATTCTTGGTGCGCCCGACAATGAATACCAGCTTGTTGATGCCCGCCTCGATGGCTTCCTCGGCGCCATACTGGATCAGGGGCTTGTCGACGATGGAGAGCATTTCCTTGGCGACCGATTTCGTTGCCGGTAGAAAACGCGTACCCAGACCAGCTACCGGGAATACGGCAGTTTTCACAGATGACATGTTAATACCTTGATAATTATCATTTTGAATACAATTTTAGCCTATAGCGAGTCCACGTGCTGTAACAGCTATGTTATATTTCGCGCTTTCAGGACTAACAATAAAGAATTATGACTTACGTTGTTGTAGAAAATTGTATCAAGTGCAAATACACAGACTGCGTAGATGTATGCCCGGTCGACTGTTTCCATGAAGGACCGAACTTTCTGGTCATCGATCCGGAAGAATGCATCGATTGCACTTTATGTGAACCTGAATGCCCCGCTGAGGCCATTTTTGCCGAAGACGACATACCGGCAGGCCAGGAACACTTCCTGGAACTGAATGCAGAATTGACGGCTGAATGGCCGGTCATTAACGTCAGCAAGGATCCACTACCCGATGCCGAGGAGTGGGACGGGGTCGAAGACAAACTCCAGTATCTGGAGCGATAATCAGCCCATGGCGCTGTCTGCCGATATTCTGCTCGCGGAATATGAAGACATCGCTGAACAAACAGCCCGGACCCTGTTAGAGACACATCGGGATAAATTACCTGATCTGTCTTCGATCTGTATCTTTACCCCCAGCCAGAACCTGTCGCCGCAGTTCAGAAAATGCATTCTGGACAACCTGCCTGAAAACCTGTCTGCTGTCATACCGCCGTTTACAGGTACCCTGCGGCACTGGATCTGCGATCATGTTGCTTTACCGGACCCCGCGGTCAGCATACTTTCAGACCAGGCACGCCAGTTGCTGTTTGTCGAAGCACTGGCTGAAAATCCCGCCCTGTTCAAGGAAGAGAACAAGTGGCAGGTCAGTACGGCCCTGCTGCAGCTGTTCGACGAGCTTGCATTAAATCAGGTCAACAGCCTCGAGCAAAGCAATGATGAATGGATGAAAACACTGGGCAATGCCTATGACTGCGAAGATTCAAACCCGCATTTACAGCGGGAGGCCGGACTGGTCTATACCTTATGGCACGCATGGCAGCAGCAGCTACAGGACGGCAACCTGCTTGATACAACGAGTGCTTATATCAAGCGACTGCAACAGGCCAGTACCCTGGTTAACGATAAGTGGCATTTTTTCCTGATCGCGCCTGACCATCTGACGCCATGTGAACAACATTTCATGGCATTCGCAGCTGAACACAAGCTGTGCACGGTCATCGACTACAGCAAGGGAGTGGTTGCTATCGATAATCATTCGCCGGCAGCGACATCGGTATTCATCAATAGTGCTTTTGATATAAAGGCTGCGCCGATAAAACAAAGAGCCGAAGATTACAGGCAGGCCCACAACTCAACATTGCCATTCTCGACCTTCTATTCAAGCGACGCGGAAACTGAAGCATGCGCAGTCGATCTGCAGGTGCGTTTATGGCTGCTGCAAGGTAAACAGAATATCGGCATCGTCTCTGAGGATCGGAAACTCTCCCGCCGGGTGCGTGCCTTGCTGGAACGGGCGGATGTATATATTCAGGACATGGCCGGCTGGTCATTATCAACCACCAGTGCTGCTGCCGTGCTCGAGCGCTGGCTTGAATGTATCGAAGAGGATTTTGATTACCGGCCGATGCTCGATATCCTCAAGTCACACTTTTTCAATTCCGGGCTGGATCATGACGAACAGCTCGAAAGTGTCTACCGCCTGGAAAACGATATCATCCTGCATGAAAATGTCGGGCATGGTATCAAGCGTTATCGAAAACAGCTCGAATACCGCCTGCATCGCCTGGAAAACTGGCCCAGAAACACCTACAGCAATATTGTCCAGCTGCTCGACCAGCTGGATTCAGCCTCCCATTACCTGCAGCAACTCTATCGCTCGAATAAAAAATTCAGCCTGGAAAAATACCTGGATGCACTCACCACCAGTCTTCAACAGCTCGGTGTAATCACATCGTTTGCAGACGATGCGGCGGGCATACAAATACTCAATGCCCTCGAAGACATGCGCAATGGTCTGCAGCAGTCGGCACCGGAGATGCACTGGATCGATTTCAGGATATGGCTGGGCATGACACTGGAGCAGCAGTTGTTCAGTCCGCAGACCACCCCGTCCCCTGTCAGGCTGATGAGCCTGGCACAGGCAGAGTGTCAGCATTTCGATGCATTGATCATCGCTGCAGCTGACAAACAGCACTTACCGGGAAAACCGCAAGCCTCACCGTTTTTCAACCAGTCAGTGCGCCTGTCTTTAGGTCTTTCAGACTGGCAGCAGCAGCGTGAACAAAAACTTGAACAGTTCAAACGCCTGTTGCAAGCAGCAGAAGAAATTCTTATTACATGCAAACACGAAGAAAACGGCGAACCGGTGCCGCTGTCACCCTGGGTTGAAGCATTGAAAACATTCCATGCATTGACCCATGGCAGCTCGCTACAGAACACGCACCTGCAGCGCTTACTGGATCAAAACACATCGGTCTTTATATGCGACTCAGACAGCTTGCCCGGAATACCGCAACGCCCGGCCCCGTCGCTACCACTCGAATCGATGCCGGCCAGGATGTCTGCCAGTGCGCATCAGCGCCTGATCGACTGCCCTTATAAGTATTTTGCCGGTGATGGCATGAAGCTGAAGCCACCCGACGAGATCCGTGAAGAACTGCAAAAGTCCGACTATGGTGAACGCGTACATAAAATCCTGAATGCCTTTCACAGGCCGGTGAAAAATCTGCCCGGACCTTTTACAGACAAGCTCACTGAACACAACAGGGACAGGGCGATCAATCACCTGGTGATAATTTCAGAAGCGGTATTCAAACAGGATATGGAGGACAACACCCTGCATCGCAGCTGGATGCACCGATGGATGCAGCATGTTCCCGCATATATCAACTGGCAGATTAAACAACAGCAGGACTGGAACCTTAGTGAAACCGAAAAACAGTGCGAAGCCACCTTGAAAGATATCGACCTGACGCTGTATGGCCGGCTTGACCGCATCGATACGCATGCTGAACAGGACAATCATCATTGCATCATCGACTACAAAACCGGAACAACAGCAAGTCAAACCGATGTTGATTGCGGAGAAGATGTTCAGCTTGCCAGTTATGCGCTTTTAGCTGGCGATACCAGCTCGGTGATGTACCTGTCATTAGATGAAGGCAACGGTTCAGTCAGAACAAGGGCCAGACTTGAAGGTGAAGACCTGCGCTCTCTGACTCACGATATCCGCGAGCGACTGCAAACTGTCATCAACATGGGGCGCGAAGGCAGGTCCTTTCCTGCCTGGGGTGATGAGAAAACATGCGGCTACTGCGATTTTACAGGGCTTTGCCGAAAAAAAGTCTGGGGCGGTGAATTATAGAGAGTCATCAGACCTGTGAGTTGATACGATAAAACTTATCGCCACAGAGGCACAGAGAACACGGAGGTTTATAGGTTTTGTAGGAGATGTAATCCAGATCAGAACAACAAAACAAGCATTCCCCCTCCGTGTTCTCTGTGCCTCTGTGGCTAACATCTGAATATATAGCACCAAAAAAAAAGCCGCTGGCCCCGAGGGCACAGCGGCTTTCTGTAGCACGATAAAGGTATATCTACCGTATGGCGTATAAGGAACCGTTTACACTCGAGAAATAAACAACACCATCTTTGACTGTTGGCGATGAATAGATCTTGTTATCACTACGGTATTTCCAGCGCAGGTTACCGCGGTTCGTTGTCAGTGCATACATATGTGTATCAGTACTGCCTACATACACCGTACCTGATGCGACAACGGGTGCGGAAAACACCGGTCCTTCTGTTCTGAATTCCCACTGACGGGAACCATTACCTGCATCGAATGAATAAACATATCCATCCTTGCTGCCCACAATAATTCTGTCATCATCAATTGCCGGCGATGAAAGAACCTGGCCTGCTGTTTTCTTCTGCCAGATTTCCTGACCCGTTTTGATGTTGATTGCATGTACCACTTTGGCATCCGTACCCACATAAACCTTGTCTCCATCAACTGCCGGTGACGAATGAATTTTCTGCTGCGCATTGAAACGCCAGAATTCCTGGCCTGAATTAATATCAACAGCAAAAAGATATCCTGTCATCGTACCGAAGAAGACATGATCACCATACAGAGCCGGCGAACTGTACACTCCGCCCTTGGCATCGAAACGCCATTTCTCATAACCGGTCTCAGCTTCGACAGCATAAACATGGCCATCTTCACTACCAAAGTAGACAACGTCGTCTACAACAACAGGTGATGATGAAACAGGGCCCTTGGTCGGGAATTTCCATTTGGTGCCATGGTTTTCAGTATCAATTGCATACAGGCTGTTGTCCCAGCTGCCGACGTAGAGAATGCCATCGACCAGCGCAGGTGTTGATTCAACATTGCCATCGGTCTGGAATTTCCAGTTGAGTATCCCGGTATCCGCATTCACTGCATACAAATAGCCGTCATTTGCGCCCAGATAAATTTCCTTTTCACCCGCGACAGGTGAGGAATAAACCTTATCGGGTGCGCTAAATTTCCACTTCAGCGTATCCAGCGTGGTCGGCCCTGAATCACTGATACTGGCACTGCGTGCCGGATCGCCACGGAACATCGCAGTCGTACCCGAACCGCATGATGTCAATAATAGAGGTAAAATCGCCGCGCCAGCGATTAACAGGTGTCTGTTGGACATAGTTAACTCCTGAATTACTTTATAGTCTTATTAGCCCGGATAGAATTTAGAATTTATTGCTTGAAAGGATAGCTCAAAGCGCCAAAAACGCTATATTTTGGCGATAATTTCGCCCAAATATTGCACTTATCAGAACAATTCAACGCAAAGACGCCAAGGCGCAAAGATATTACAGGTATAGTGCTGGATGTTAACTCTGATTGCCCCCTCTCCCTCTGGGAGAGGGTTGGGGTGAGGGTAAATAACAGGATTGCTTCAGTATTTATTGCCCCTCATCCCAACCTTCTCCCAAGGGGAGAAGGAGTCCTTCGTTAATAATCACATTGATTTTCAAATCACGACTGTTTTAAACAAACCAAATCCATAGCAAAACGAACATATACACATAAGAAGTTTTCCTCTGCGTTCTTTGCGCCTTGGCGTCTTTGCGTTTAACTCGATGTCTTCCTAACCCAGATTCGCCGTATTACCGGCATGGCACAGCAGCTCATATGAAATGGTTCCCGCATGACTGGCCACGGTATCGACTGACAGTTCCCTGCCCCACAGCACTGCACGATCGCCGTGGCTGGCATCGACACCCCTGAGATCCACGCAGATGCTGTCCATAGAAACCCTGCCGACGCTTGGACACAGATGCCCATTGATCCACACCGGTGTGCCTGAGGGTGCATGACGAGGATAACCGTCACCGTAGCCGGCGGCAACCACACCCACAGGCATGTCCTCCGGGCACTGCCATGTACTGCCATATCCAATAGTTTCACCTTTGCGGACATACTGGATGGCTGCGAGTCGTGATTCAAACTGCATCACCGGCCTGAGATCCAGTTCTTCTGCACTGCGCTCGAGCAAAGGCGAACTGCCATACAGCATGATGCCGGGTCTGACCCACTCCAGATGGCTGCTGACATTGCTGATGACAGCCGCAGAATTGGCGATGCTGCGCTGTGCATCTGATTCAGGTATTACATTAATAAACGATTCTAACTGTTTGTTATTTAATAGATGACTCGGATCATCCGCATTGGCGAAGTGCGACATGAACTGGATGCTGTGAACCACCGCGGCTGACTTCAGCGTCTGGTATGCCTGATCGACTGCTTCCAGCGGCACACCCAGACGGTGCATGCCGGTGTCGATCTTGAGCCAGACATCAAGGCTGAAGCGGCTCGTGCTGTACAGCAGCTCGGCCTGCCACTGCTGGTGAATCACCGGTTGCAGGTCATACCTGGAACACAGTTTGAGTTCTTCCTGGTTGGCAAAGCCCTGGAGTACGATCAATGGCCTGGAACATCCGGCACGCCGCAGCGCAACGGCCTCAGCAGGCATCGCCAGCGCAAATGCATCAGCTGCGTCAAGGTAACTGGCGGCGGCAAGGACATCATGGCCGTACGCATTGGCCTTGATCACTGCCATGACCTTGCTGGATGGTGCATAGGCCTTTACCCTGCCCAGATTATGCCGCAGGGCTTCACCATCGATTTGAATGCGAGCGCTACGCTCCCTGTGACGCGTAAGTCCCTGCTTCATTTGCAACTCATGGTCAGTCGTTGATGTACATTTCAGGGATATAGTTCTCGAACTTGGTGTACTTGCCAAGGAATGTCAGCACGGACTTACCAATCGGGCCATTACGCTGTTTGGCTACGATGATTTCCGCCATGCCCTTGTCCGGGCTGTCATCATTGTAAACCTCGTCACGGTAGATAAACACGATCAGGTCGGCATCCTGCTCGATCGCTCCGGATTCACGCAAATCAGACATGATCGGCCGTTTATCGGGACGCTGTTCGAGTGACCGGTTCAACTGAGAAAGCGCAATCACCGGAACATTCAGTTCTTTCGCCAGCGCCTTGAGGCCACGCGATATTTCCGATATCTCGGTTGCCCTGTTCTCGCTACCGCCATGAACCTGCATCAGCTGCAGATAGTCGATCACGACCAGGCCGAGACCGTGTTTACGTTTCATGCGCCTCGCCCTGGCCCGCACCTCATTCGGTGACATCGCCGGGGTATCGTCAATAAACAGGCTGGCTTCAGACAACATGTGCACGGCGGATGTAATTCGCGGCCAGTCTTCATCGGTCAACTGGCCGGTGCGGATATGGTGCTGATCGATGCGTCCGAGCGAAGAAATCATGCGCATCGCCAGCTGTTCGCCCGGCATTTCCATACTGAATACCGCTACAGGAACTTTCGATCCAATAGCGGCGTTCTCGGCAATGTTCATCGCGAAAGTTGTCTTACCCATCGAGGGGCGGCCGGCGACGATGACAAGCTCCCCTCCATGCAGACCGGTGGTGGCTTCATCGAACTTGTCAAAACCGGTCGGAACACCGGTGATATTGCCTTCCGACTGGAACAGGAAATCAATCGTCTCGACCGTTTTGGTGAGCAGGTCCTTGATATCCTGAAAGCCGCCGCGACCGCGCATATCCTGTTCGGCGATTTCATACACGCGTTTTTCTGCGTCTTCCAGCAGTTCGCGGCTGCTGCGGCCCTCTGTTTTGAAACCGTTACTGGCGATATCGGTGCCAACGGCAATCAGCTGGCGCAGCACCGAGCGTTCACGCACGATGTCCGCATAGGCAACGATGTTGGCGGCTGTTGGGGTCTCCTTGGCCAGACGCCCCAGGTAGGCCAGACCACCCGCATCTTCGAGCTGTCCGTGCGCCTGCATCCACTCAGACAAAGTCACTGCATCAAATGGCTGTGATTTTTCTTCCAGGTTACGAATGGCACTGAAGATAATACGATGATCGTTACGGTAGAAATCAGCTTCCGCAATACGGTCGGCAATCTGTTCCCAGGCACGGTTATCGAGCAGTAAACCACCGATGACCGCCTGCTCTGCCTCGACAGAATGCGGCGGTACTCGCAAATTATCCTGGTGGGCGCTGGCTGGGAATGTGGCTGTATCTGGCATAAATCAGTGTGTGTCGAGGTCGGCTTTGCAAGTCACAAGAATTACACGAGCACGCGTTTGAGGCAAGTGTTTCGATGTAGTAAGCAGAATTTAAACCGGCTGTCAGTTTTAGCAAGATACAAACCAGCCCGGTTTAGTGGCATATCGTATTTTATCTCGCAGAGGCGCAGGGAACGCAGAGGTTTCTATTGTCTGTAGGAGCGACTTTAGTCGCGAATTTCAGCCGATGTTCGCGACTAAAGTCGCTCCTACGAATACCTTTAAATTTCTCTGCGTTCCCTGCGCCTCTGCGAGAGTAAATATCTATAGTTTTGACTGAATCGACAATTCTGGCTGTCTGATTGAGTCCTGACGATTACGCCTAAATTGACCTTTGCGTGCTTTGCGCCTTTGCGAGAGAAACCATCGACTCATGCAATATGCGGGTTAGTCTTCTTCGCCGATGACAGTCAGCTTGATCGTTGCATTGACCTCGGTGTGCAAATGAAGATCGATATCATATTCACCAGCCAGACGAATCGGGCCTTCAGGCATGCGGACTTCACTTTTCTCAAGTTCGATGCCTTTCTCATTGACTGCCTCGGTAATATTCGCATTGGTGACAGAACCGAAGAGCTTGCCTTCACCACCCGATTTTGCCGCGATGCTGATTTCCAGTCCTTCGAGCTGTTCCGCGCGCGCCTTTGCAGCCTTCAGCATTTCAGCTTCATGTTTTTCCAGTTCTGCGCGGCGTTCTGCTATTTCGGCGATGTTCGCGGCAGTCGCGAGCTTGGCCTTGCCCTTGGGCAACAGGTAGTTCCTGGCAAAACCGGGACGCACATTAACCAGATCACCTAATCCACCAAGACGATCAATACTTTCAAGCAGGATGATTTCCATCGTAATAACCTCAAACGTTATTCAGGCGACCAGTCGCCTTCTAAAGTCTATCCAGGTATCCGCAAGCCCGGCCAGGGCCAGCAGAACCACTATATGCGGTACAAAAAACATCAGCAGATAAATCATAAACAACCAAACCGCATTGAATTGTTTACCGGCAAACACGGCATGCAGCACGGCGACACCCTGGTTCAGATACAGAGCAAAAACCACCAGCAACATCGCATTGAAGATATCCGCCTTGATAAGTGAGGCTGTTATCGCAATCGCAAGTGCAATTAACGCCGTTGCTTTACCCAGGTTGATGGCACGAAATTCCTTGCCAAATCCTCCAGGATTGTAAATAACTGCCTGCCACCATCTCGCCACGTACAGGCTGAGCATGGTACCGATCATGAAACTGCTGGCAAAAAAGCCCGGCAGTAAACTCACGACCTGGTCAATAACCAGCTGCAACTGCTCCTTATCGAGCGTACCGTTCGAATTCGCGACCAGGTCATCAGCCATCATATTCAGTGATGACCTCCAGATTTCACCGAAATCCGGAAAAAACACATACAAAACTAAAATGCCAAGCAAGCTTACGACGGCGATCAGCTGCAGGCACAGCACCAGCGACACTGTTTGCCTTAGCACTACGGCCACCATAACAACCGGGAGCCAAACCAGCAAAACATAATAGATTGCCAGCTCTGGTATAGACAGTATCAGCCCGGATAATACAGCCGTACCGATACCTGCGATTGCCGTCACCAGCAGGCCGTTCCTGTGGCCGTTGACCAGTGTTACCAGCGCAACCGCTGCACCACTCAACCATGCAACCGGGGGTAACAACAAACCCAGCATTGCCATGCTTGCTGCAACCAGCGCAGCCTGGCTGTAACCTTTCAGAATAAATCTGGCCAGCGAAATCATGCCTGAGCACTCATCCAGTCGGCACGCATGGTGCCAGACCAAGTGATACTTTGCTTACGTATGGCTATCGGTATATGGCATCAGCGCAAGGTAACGTGAAACCTTTATAGCCTTGGTCAACTGGCGCTGATATTTTGCCTTGGTACCGGTAATACGAGCCGGTACGATTTTTCCGGATTCAGTTACAAAGCCTTTCAACAGCTCGATGTCCTTGTAGTCAACCGAGGTAATCCCTTCCACGGTAAATTTGCAATAACGTTTACGTCGAAAATAAGACATGCTTCAATCCTCTCAATTACTCTGAAACTTCTTCAGATACTTCTTCTGAAGCTTCACCGGCTTCGACCACAGGCTGATCACCGCTATCAGCACTTTTATCTACTTCGGTAACGCGTGGCTTTCTCTCTGCCTCTTCGGCTTTTTCCTTGGCCAGAACAGACATCTCTGTGATGGCTTCATCACGCTTCATGATCAGGTTACGGATAACCGCATCGTTGAAACGGAAGGCAGATTCGAGTTCATCACGCACGTTCTGATCACATTCAATGTTCATCAGCACGTAGTGAGCCTTGTAGATTTTGTTGATGGGATAAGCAAGCTGGCGACGGCCCCAGTCTTCCTGGCGATGAATTTTTCCACCATTAGACTCGATCATGTTTCGATATCGATCGATCATGCCGGCAACCTGTTCACTCTGGTCCGGGTGCACCAGAAATACGACTTCGTAGTGACGCATAATTTTCCTCTTGGATTAAGCCCCCTGTCTGGCAGTGGAGCAAGGAGATCTGTTTGTTAAGGCGGCGTATTCTATATGGGGATTCAATTAGTTACAAGTCTTGAACCAGTAAAACTCTTCTCTTGCCATCATTGATACAAGGTTCAGCTGATTGGGGTGATTTTTACATTTGGTTTCGCCTTGCTGGCGAGTTACTTTTCTTACAACAGCGTAAGAAAAGTAACCAAAAGAACGCCGCCCCGAAACGTTTGCCCTTCGGGTCCCCGAGGCATTCGTCTTTGCCTACGGGCCGTCCTGACTCGCCGTCC
>CALLCZ010000040.1 GCA_937998645.1 uncultured Gammaproteobacteria bacterium | reverse complement strand
TTCTCACCAGGCCGCTGCGCAACCCGAGTAACCGCATGATTAGAAAACCCGAAGCTCGATTTCAATCAAATACAGCCTGTCTGGTGGGATGCTATTTCGTTCCATGCACATCTGTAGCGTCTCTGCGCACTCGTCTTCCATCAAACCATAGCTATTGCTATGCTTTTCAGTCCAGACGAGCACTCAGAAACACTAAAGATGCACCTGAATCCGAAATCCTGGTGAGAAATGCGGGTTAAAACCGGTGAGCAGAGCGCACGCCAGGTTGCAATCACTGTGCTGGAAGCCGTACTGGTTAAAGGACGTTCATTGGCCACGGCCAGATCGCTGGTGCAAGACAAACTGGTAGCGCGCGAACGCCCGCTGGCGATGGAGCTGGTCAACGGGGTTTTGCGCTGGCGCTTCAGGCTCGAAGCCCTGCTCGCTAAATTATTGAGCAAGTCTTTACGTAAAAAAGATGTCGATATTCAGCTGGTGTTACTGCTTGCGCTGTACGAGTTGATTGAACTGAGTACGCCGGATTATGCGGTAGTTAATGAAGCCGTTAGCCAGACCCGCCGTGTTGGCAAGAAGTGGGCATCGGGTATGGTCAATGGCGTGCTGCGCAGTTTCATTCGTGACAGGGAGGCGTTGTTAAGTTCAATTGATGAGGACGAGGTTGCGCGTTTTTCTCACCCGCGATGGCTCATCGATTTACTGAAACAGGACTGGCCGCAGCAAACGGTTCAAATACTGGACGCCAACAACCAGCGTCCGCCGATGTGGCTTCGCGTTAATGCAGGCAAGACTTCTGTTGAAGACTATATCAAGCGGCTTGATGCGCAGCAGATAAAAGCCTTTCGGCACCCGCTTGCCGATGCCGCACTAAAACTGGAATCACCGATGGATGTCAGCCGCTTGCCCGGTTTTGCTCAAGGCCTGGTCTCGGTGCAGGATGCGGCAGCACAGCTGGCAGCGAAACTGCTCGGCGCCGAGAATGGCGAACGTATACTGGATTTATGTGCAGCTCCGGGCGGCAAGACCTGCCATTTGCTGGAGTCAGCGGCGAACATTGAAATGACAGCTGTCGAACTCGAACCCTTGCGTATGCAAAGGGTGAAGCAGAATCTCGATCGCCTGGGTTTGCATGCCAAGCTGATTGTCGGCGACGCTACCGACACACAAGGCTGGTGGGATGGGCGCATGTTCGATCGTATACTGGTTGATGCCCCCTGTTCTGCCAGCGGCGTAATACGCCGCCACCCGGATATTAAAAGTCTGCGTCATGCCGATGACCTGGACTCGCTCACGAAAATTCAACAACAGATTCTTTTGCAGGCATTGAGTATGCTCAAGCCCGGGGGAGAGCTGCTTTATGTGACCTGTTCCGTGCTCAAGCGGGAGAATGAACAGCAGATCGCACAGCTGATGTCGGTCAGGGAAGAGGCTGTTGAAATCGACATTGATGAAACATGGGGTAATCCATGTGCACATGGACGTCAGTTGCTGCCCGGAGACATGGATGGCGATGGTTTTTATTATGCGAGGCTGAAAAAGCAGGGTAACCCCTGATGACATACTGCAATTGCTGTATGAAAGGCGTAAACTCCGCGCCATTGGGTGCGCACTTTCAATAGACTAAAACAATGAAAATCCTGATTCTGGGTGCAGGGCAGGTTGGCTCAACGGTTGCAGCCAATCTTGCATCTGAAGCCAATGATATTACCCTGGTGGATAACAACGCCGGCTTGCTGAGTGATTTGCGCAGTCGTCTCGATATTCAGACTGTTGCCGGCCACGCCTCTTACCCGGACGTGCTCAGGCGCGCAGGCATCATTGATACCGACATGCTGATTGCTGTTACCAACAGTGATGAGACCAATATGCTGGCCTGCCAGTTTGCCCATTCGTTGTTTCATACGCCGACGAAGATCGCCCGTATTCGCTCACGTGAATACCTCGAGCACGAGCACATCTTCTGCCATGAGGCCGTGCCGGTCGATGTCATCATCAGTCCCGAGGAGATTGTTTCCAATTATGTCCAGCGACTGATCGAATATCCGGGTGCATTCCAGGTTCTGGATTTCGCCAATGGCCGTGCCCAGCTGGTTGGTGTCAAGGCCTACTATGGCGGGCCGCTGGTGGGTCACGAAATCAGAACCTTGAGAGAGCATATGCCGGGCGTCGATGCGCGTGTTGCAGCGATCTACAGACGGGGCGTTGGTATCTCGGCTGAAGGTAATCGCGTTATCGAGGCTGATGACGAGGTGTTCTTTATCGCGGCTAAAAAAGATATACGTGCGGTGATGAGTGAGCTGCGCAAGCTGGACAAACCGTTCAAACGCATCATGATTGCCGGTGGCGGCAACATTGGCAAGCGGCTGGCTGAAGCACTGGAAAATGACTACCAGGTTAAATTGCTTGAATGTGATCCCGATCGTGCAGCTTTATTGTCCGAGGAATTAAACAAGACTATGGTACTGCTGGGTGATTCGGCGGATGAGGATTTGTTGCTCGAAGAAAACATCGACCAGATGGATGTATTCTGTGCCGTTACAAATGACGATGAGGCCAATATTCTTTCATCCATGCTGGCGAAGCAAATGGGTGCCGGCAAGGTCATGTCGCTGGTAAATCGTTATGCCTATGTCGACCTGATTGAAAAGCAGGCAACTGTTGATGTGGCAATTTCACCGCAACAGGTGACCATTGGCGCTTTGCTCACCCATGTTCGCAGAGGCGATGTGGTTGCCGTACACTCGTTGCGGCGCGGTGCTGCCGAAGCCATCGAAGCGGTTGCGCATGGCGATTCCAGAACGTCCAGGGTTGTGGGCCGACGCATTGAACAGATAAACCTGCCTGAAGGCGCAAGCATAGGCGCCGTGATTCGAGGTGAAGAAGTGAAGATGGCACACCACGATACCCTGATCGAAGCCGATGATCATTTAATCATTTTCATGCAGGACAGGCGCAAGACATTTGCGGTGGAAAAGCTGTTTCAGGTCAGCGTCACCTTTATGTAATTAAACAGTGAATAGTTAATAATGAATAGTTAACAGCGAAAAGTGAAAAGTGCTCGGTTTATTAATTAGTGAGACATGAATACGATTTCAGGTGATATTGAATGAAGGGATCTATTAATTATGCTAATTGTTAACTATTAATTATTAACTGTTAACTCGTTTCAATGAATCCTGCAATTATCCTGCGACTCATAGGCCAGTTATTGATGCTGTTCAGCGTCACCCTGCTGCCGCCCGTGGTCATCGATATTTACTATGGTGAAGATGCCGGGCAGGCATTTTTTTACAGCTACCTGCTATTGCTGGCGACCGGTTTTGTGCTCTGGCTGCCGGTGCGCAACAAGCGAACAGAGCTGCGCTTGCGTGACGGCTTCGTTGTTGTGGTGATGTTCTGGACTGTGCTCGGGCTTGCAGGTTCTTTACCGTTTTTATTTTATGAGCCTTTAACAGTATCCGTATCTGATGCGGTGTTTGAGTCCGTCTCGGGTTTGACGACAACGGGTGCAACCACCTTGATTGGACTGGATGAACTGCCACACAGCATACTGTTCTACCGGCAGGAGCTGCAGTGGCTTGGCGGCATGGGCATCATCGTGCTTGCAGTTGCCGTTATGCCAATGCTGGGCATTGGCGGCATGCAGCTCTATCGGGCCGAAGCGCCGGGGCCGGTGAAGGACAGCAAGCTGACACCGAGAATTGCCGAGACCGCCAAGGCGCTATGGTATATCTACCTGGGCCTGACCATCGCCTGTGCAGTTTCATACTGGATTGCCGGCATGAATCTTTTTGACGCGGTGTGCCACAGTTTTTCCACGGTTGCGATTGGCGGGTTTTCGACACACGATACCAGTATCGGCTATTTCAACAGTGCAGCTATCGAGGCTGTAGCGATTGTGTTCATGTTTCTCGGCGGGATCAATTTTGCACTGCATTTTGTCGGCATGCGTTCACTCAACATCATGCATTATTTAAAGGACTCGGAGTTGAGAATGTATACCAGCGTGTTGCTGGTGGCTTCGGTTTCGAGCATTGCCTATCTCTATCTTAATCATGATGTGCCAGAGCCCATCGATGCTGTTCGCCAGGGCCTGTTTCATGCGGTTTCGATTGGCACCACGGCCGGCTTTGCTACTACCGAGTTTTCTGCCTGGCCAACATTTGTCCCGGTCATGTTGCTGTTTGCCAGCTTTATCGGGGGCTGTGCAGGTTCGACGGGTGGTGGCATGAAGGCGATTCGTGTGCTGTTGCTGATCAAACAGATGCAGCGTGAGATGATGCGATTGATCCATCCCAATGCCCAGGTGGTGGTCAAGGTAGGCAGGCAACCGGTGAATAATGCCATCATCAACGCAGTATGGGGCTTCTTTGCCGCTTACGTGGCCTGCTTTGTAATCATGATGCTGTTGCTGATGCTGGATGGATACGATCAGATCACGGCATTTTCAGCAGTGGCTGCAACCATCAATAACCTTGGCCCGGGACTGGGTGAAGTCAGTGCCAACTATGCCGGCATCGATAACTTTTCCAAGTGGCTGCTGTGTTTTTCCATGCTGCTTGGCCGCCTCGAGATCTTTACGCTGCTGGTGATGTTTATGCCTGCATTCTGGCGTAAGTAAAATGGTAATGAGTGTTCAGGACTCCAATCTTCACCTCTACCTTTTTCGTGCAGAATTATTGCACCCGAAGCACTGGCCAACATGGGCGGCTCTGGGTATTTATTTTCTATTTACCTTGTTGCCAATGACTGTGCTTGACCGGGTCGGCAATAGACTGGGCGAATATGCGGCAAAAAAGAACAGGAAGCGGTTCAATATTGCCAGGGTCAATCTGTCGCTGTGTTTTCCCGACAAAAGCGAGCAGGATATCGAAGACATGGTGCTTGAGCATTTTCGTGCACAATTGCGCAGCGCGATGCATCTGTTCATTGTCTGGTGGCGGCCGGAATTTATGGTCAGAAGAAAGATCGTGCGCGAAGGTTTTGATCAGATTGACAACTACAGGCAGCAGGGGAAGCAGGTCATCGTTTTGCTCTGCCACAGCGTAGGGCTGGATTTTGCAGTTGCATCGATATCTATGGATTACAGCACCAATGGACCGTACAAACCGATGCGGAACGAGGTTATCGATTTCATGTTCACGCACGGGCGGTCACGTTTTGGTGCAAAACATGGCGGCAAAATGTTCACGCGGTATGATGGTTTGCGGCCGCTGATCAAAGAGACACGCGCGGGCAAGGTGCTGATCTACCTCGCTGACGAAGATTTAGGCACGAAGAATGCGGTTTTTGCCCCGTTTTTTGGCGTGCCAAAAGCAACCATACCCGTGCTGGGGCGCATGGCTAAAGCCTGTAATGCCGTCGTGCTGCCCTGTGTCAGCTGCTACAATCCGAAGATCAGAAAATACCGCGTGAAGATGCTGCCGGCAATAGACAAGTTCCCGAGCGGCGATGATGTGGCTGATTCCACAGCCATGAACAGGGCGATTGAAAGCGGCGTGCTCGAGTGCCCGGGCCAGTACCTGTGGACTTTTAGATATTTCCAGACCCGGCCCGAGGGCGAAGCGTCTGTGTATGAATGATCTCTCGACAAGGCGCCAAGAACGCAAAGGCACTATTTTTTACCGCAGAGGCGCGGAGGCGCAGAGAACATATTTGTTTCTAAAACCAGAAAACTATTTCTTTTTGCTCTGCGTCTCAGCGCCTCTGCGGTTTATATATTTATTTTTTCATGGAAATGCAGCTCAAGCGCTTCTGCGTTCTAACAATCAATTATCTTTGCGTGCTTGGCGCCTTGGCGAGATTAAGGTTTACAATGACATTTTCAGCGGCCAATAAAAAACCCCCGGTTTCCCGGGGGTTTATAATCATCCTTGCTAGGTGATTGAGCCTCGCGCTAAAGCAGTTCCTTCACAGCCTGTATTTCCATCCGGGAGAATATCATCCTTGAGTTCCGTTTCCCGTTTCCGTGAGATACTGCTCGTTATATCCTTATGTCCCTTTGCGGCCCGTTCCATTTGTCCTGTGGATTATTATGGGCGCATGTAAAAAATCTATCTATCAGCAGTGCTGGACATTGCGTGTAGGACAAGTCCTACAGAATTTATATTTTATTATAAATAACAGTGAGTTATGTTTATGATTGCCTTGTTGCAACGCGTCACATCTGCCTCGGTAAGCGTTAATGGTGAGCGAGTTGCCGAAATAGGGCATGGTTTGCTGGCATTGATCGGTGTTGAAAAGCAGGATGATGCGGCGAAAGCGGCAAGGCTGGTGGAACGCATACTGGGCTATCGAATCTTCGCTGACACTGAGGGTAAAATGAATCTGAATGTTTGTGATGTGGACGGGAGTGTCTTGCTGGTTCCACAATTCACGCTTGCGGCAGATACAGGCAAGGGTATGCGACCTGGTTTTTCACGCGCGGCTGATGCTGAAACGGGAAGAGCGATGTTTGATACAGTTGTTGATATAATGCAGCGCAACACGGGCCGGGTACAGCAGGGCAGGTTTGGTGCAGACATGTCTGTACAACTGGTGAATGATGGCCCGGTGACTTTCTGGCTGCAGAGCTAGCCTGCATATTACAAATACAATACGCGGGCGAGTGCGAATATAATAATTGATTTTAAACAGTTTCTTCATTTATAACCTGACTATACAAGCTGCACTGCTATCATCATATTCAAAGCATCAGTCATCACAAATGTCCATCGGAGATAAAGCATGAGCCAGCGCAAGGCGGAGGTTGAGCGCAATACCAATGAGACCCGGATTCAGGTCAGCGTTAACCTGGATGGTTCCGGTAATTGCAAGCTTGAGACGGGTGTGCCTTTTCTTGAGCACATGCTTGACCAGGTTGGTCGCCACGGTCTGATTGATATCGAAATTATCGCCAAGGGTGATTTGCACATCGATGCTCACCACACCGTTGAAGATGTGGGTATTACGCTGGGCCAGGCTGTTGCAAAGGCTGTTGGTGACAAGACCGGTCTCGTTCGTTATGGCCATGCTTATGTCCCGCTCGATGAAGCACTGTCACGCGTGGTGATCGATTTCTCCGGGCGTCCTGGCCTGGTTTACCAGGCTGACTATCCGCGTGCAATGATCGGCGAATTCGATGTCGACCTGCTGCACGAGTTTTTCCAGGGCTTTGTAAATCATGCCGGCGTTACCCTGCACATCGATAATATTCGTGGTGACAATGCACACCACATTGCAGAGACCATTTTCAAGGCATTTGGCCGTGCCGTGCGCATGGCGCTGTCATTTGATGAGCGTATGGAAGGCGTTATGCCCAGCACCAAAGGGGCGCTCTGAAGCCGATGTCCCTGATCGCTGTGGTTGATTACGGCATGGGCAATCTGCGCTCTGTCGACAAGGCGCTGGAGCATGTTGCGATGTCCGGGCAGGAGGTACGCATCACCTCGAGTGCGGAGGATATTGCATCGGCGGACCGTGTCGTTTTTCCAGGACAGGGAGCCGCCCGCGACTGCATGCGTGAATTAAAACAAAGAAACCTGATCGAGCCCGTGATGCAGGCGGCAAAAGAAAAGCCGTTTCTCGGTATCTGCATGGGATTGCAGGTGCTGATGTCACACAGTGAAGAAAACCATGGTGTTGACTGCATGGACATGTATAAAGGTGAGGTGCGTTTTTTTGGTAATGCGATAAACAGGGAAGCTTCGACAGAGCAGTTAAAAATTCCTCATATGGGCTGGAATAATGTTACCCAGACAATATCTCACCCGTTATGGCATGGTATTAAACAGGGCAGCCGTTTTTATTTTGTACACAGTTATTATGTCGACCCCGAAGACGAGGCGATTGTTGCAGGTGAGACCGCATATGACATTGTGTTCACATCAGCAGTCGCCTGCGGTAATGTATTTGCAGTACAGTTTCATCCCGAGAAAAGTGCATCAGACGGCTTGCAGCTGCTGAAAAACTTCACTCAATGGGATGGAAAATAATTTAATGGAGCGTGAGGTTCATGTTACTGATTCCTGCTATTGACCTTAAAGATGGTCAGTGTGTCCGCCTGCGTCAGGGCGATATGAGTGACGATACAGTTTTCTCGGATGATCCGGTTGCAATGGCGGGGCGCTGGGCAGAAGCGGGTACCCGACGATTGCATATCGTCGATCTTAATGGTGCTTTTGCAGGCAAGCCGCAGAATGCGGGTGTCATTCATGAAATTGCCAGTACCTATCCGGATATCGAGATACAGATTGGTGGCGGTATTCGTGACGAAGAAACCATCGTGGCCTACCTCGATGCCGGCGTACATCATGTCATCATCGGCACCAAGGCCGTGACCGATCCGCACTTTATCAATGAAGTCTGCGTCGAGTTTCCTAACCGGATTATTGTTGGCCTGGATGCCAAAGACGGCAAGGTTGCTGTTGATGGCTGGTCGAAAGTATCGAGACACGATGTTATCGACATGGCGCAGCGTTTCGAGGATGACGGTGTGGAGGCGATCATTTACACCGATATTTCCCGCGACGGCATGATGCAGGGTGTGAATATCGAGGCGACCGTCAAACTGGCGCAGTCTGTCCGCATCCCGGTGATCGCTTCCGGTGGTATCACCACGATGGATGATATCAAGGCGCTGAACGAAGTTGCCGATGAAGGCATTATCGGTGCCATTACCGGCCGCGCCATCTATGAAGGCACGATCGATCTGGCCGAAGCACAGCGCTGGCTGGCAGAGCATAGCAGTGAGTACGGGGACGTTTTCTAACAGTGTCACTGGCCAAACGCATTATTCCCTGCCTGGATGTAGATAATGGTCGCGTCGTCAAAGGCGTCAAGTTTGTAGATATCCGTGATGCCGGTGACCCGGTCGAAGTTGCGCGTCGTTATGACAAGGAGGGTGCTGACGAGATTACCTTTCTTGATATTACCGCCAGCTCGGACAATCGCGACACCATTGTGCACGTTGTCGAGCATGTCGCAGAAGAAGTCTTTATACCGCTGACTGTTGGCGGCGGTATCCGTAAGGTCGAGGATGTACGTACCATGCTGAATGCCGGAGCGGACAAGGTCGCGATCAACACTGCGGCGGTATTCAATCCGGATTTCGTCAAACAGGCGACTGACAGGGTGGGGTCGCAATGCATCGTGGTGGCGATTGATGCCAAGCAGGTCAGCGCTGAAGGCGAGCCGCTACGCTGGGAGATTTTTACCCACGGCGGCCGCAAGCCTACCGGTCTGGATGCCGTTGAGTGGGCGCGGAAAATGGTTGAAAATGGCGCCGGAGAAATCTTGCTGACCAGCATGGACCGTGATGGCACCAAGATAGGTTTCGATATAAAACTGACTCGGGCTATCGCCGAGGCTGTATCTGTTCCAGTCATCGCATCGGGCGGAGTGGGTACTCTTGAGCACCTTGCAGAGGGAATTCTGCAGGGCAAGGCAGATGCCGTACTGGCCGCCAGCATTTTCCATTTTGCCGAATACAGTGTGCACGAAGCCAAGCAATACATGGCCGAGAGCGGTATTGAAGTCCGGCTGTGAAGCCCGCGTACTGTTACTGAGCTACACTTCATAGAAACTGGCCCGTATATTGTGCGAAGGATTTGGATTTTAGGGGCAAGCTGCTTTGCCAGCTTGTTCATAAAACCACACGGACTAACTTAAACAGGATTGAAAACATACATTTCGCTCAATATGGCACTAATATCAATCACTAACGAAAATTCCGTGCCCGCCTTCGTGCAATATACGGGCTAATACCATGTCAGAAACCTGGTTAGACGAGATCCGCTTCAATGCTGAGGGCCTTATTCCCGCGATTGCGCAGGATGCTGCCAGCGGCAGGGTATTGATGATGGCGTGGATGAATAGAGAGGCATTAAAGCTTACCGCTGAAAAAAAACAGGCCGTGTACTGGTCGCGCTCGCGTCAGAAATTGTGGCACAAGGGTGAAGAATCGGGACACACACAGCAGGTGCTGGAGATACGCTTCGATTGTGATGAAGACGTGATTCTGTTAAAAGTGCAGCAGAAGGGTGGAATTGCTTGTCATACTGGACGTGAGAGCTGCTTTTATCGCCAGCTGAAGGGCGATCAATGGATCGAAGTTGATGGTGTCATCAAGGATCCTGAAGATATCTACCGATAATCATCAAACCGGGCCGATCCCGCAGATTCCATGACAGAGATACTTGAACAACTGGCTGAAGTGCTGGAGCAGCGTAAACAGGCTGAGTCGGGTTCTTCTTATGTCGCCAGCCTGTATAGCAAGGGACTTGATGCTATCCTTAAGAAGATAGGCGAGGAAGCCACCGAAACCGTGATGGCCGCCAAAGACGGCGATGACGATAAATTGATATACGAGGTTGCGGACCTGTGGTTCCACAGCCTGGTATTGCTGGCGCACAAGGGACTTGGGCCGGATGACGTTTTACAGGAACTGGGTCGGCGCTTTGGCGTATCCGGCCACGATGAAAAAGCTTCACGCAAGGCCACTGCGCCAAACGTGAAACTGGAGAGAGAATAATGGGTATTAGTATCTGGCAATTATTGATTGTACTTGGCATCGTGATTCTTCTGTTCGGTACCAAGAAACTGCGTAACCTTGGCGGTGACCTTGGTTCGGCCGTGAAAAGTTTCAAGGGCGCAATAAAAGACGGCGCCGAAGACGCATCGATGAAAAAAGAAATCGAGAACGATGAAGGCGACACTGTTGATGCCGAAGTCACTTCAAAAAAAGAAGATAAGGTCTAACACGTGCCTGGAATACGACCACTTGCGTATGGCTTTGATTATTAGCCGATCTGTGCAGGCAGGTCGCATGATTTTTTCTGTTCATTATTAACTGTTCACT
>CALLCZ010000039.1 GCA_937998645.1 uncultured Gammaproteobacteria bacterium | reverse complement strand
GCCTTGTACTCGTCGCTTTGGGCCTTGAAAGGCTTGGCGCGTACCTGCTTGTTGCAGCCGCCATAGCGACGGTGCAGGCTGCCCATGCCGTCACCCTTGGCGGATGCTCCAGCCCACTTGTTGCGGTAGACAGGGAATCCTGTTGGATGGCCCAGCGCCGGGCTCAGAATATCCGCACGGATTTTGCTGCCCGCATAGTGGTAATGGCAATCAGCGCAGGATATGTTCAGCTGTCCGCGCTTGGCATAGAAGTGTTTCTTGCCGCGGTTATAGGCCGCCATTGCTTTCGAGTCGTTAGGCACCTTGATGTTGAGCTTGTTGCCACGAGACAGGGAAGCCAGGTAAGCACTGACATACGTGATATTGCCCGTCTTCCACTTGTAGGCTTTCTCGCCATTATCAGTCAGGCACTTGTTGATAGCGCCTTCCAGGGTAACGACTTCTCCAGACTTCGTGTCGAAGTAAGGATAGTTCTGGCGAATGCCTTTTTTATAGTTCGGGAAGCAATCAGCAAAGCCTTTGCCATTGGCAAATTTCTTGTTGAAGAGTTCTTCGCCTTTATCTACGAAAATTTCGTAAGAAGGGAATTCCTCGAAAGCTTCCCACTGTTCACGAGATGCAGGATCGATAGAATAAACACCATTGATGAAATCATTTTTTGGTGTATCAGGGAATTTCTTGAAGAAGTGTTCTCTGAATTCTTTCAAATCCTGATCAGGTGTCGCCTGTGCAGCAAACGGTGTCACTACCAGAAATGCAGCAGTTAGGACGTTAGCAATTTTATTCATTGTTCACCCTTTAATTGTTATTGATCGGTAATCCAATGGACTACTTGATTTTGCTATCGATGGAGTCGCTATTACCCTTGTTGTCCACCCAGCTTATCTTGATGGAGTCACCGGATTTGGCGCCACTGAACTTGAATGACAGGAATGGATTTTTTGAAATCGCGCTTCCCCACTGTGCGCTCAGCACAGTTTTTCCGCCGGATTCACAAACAACTTCCTGAATAAATTCAGCAGGAATGGGTTTGCCTGACTTCTTGTCTTTGCGCAGGCCTGTTTCCATCGGGTGGCTGATCAGGGCCTTGACAGTTGCAACACCGTCTTTTGCTTTTGCCCTAAGTTTGATTGATTTTGCCATGTTTCTAATTACCTCAAATTTGCTTGTCGATTAACCGCCGCAACCACCGATGGTGACCTTGACTTCTTTCTTGGTGCTGTAGAGCTTGCCGCCAGCCTTGACGACAGCAATCACATCTGATGTCTTGCCCATCTTGACGCGTGTCGAGATATAAGCCTCAGTGTTGGGACCAAGTTCATAGCTTGAGGTCAACGGGGTATTGTTTTTGGCAACCAGGATACTCATGCTTGTGGTGCCATCGATATTGCTGGTAACAGTGATAGGCACAACAGCGCCGTTTTCTGCGATGTCAGGAGCTTTCAGCTTGATCTTGTCACTGGCAGTTGCATCAGCACTTCCCATTGCGCCAGTCATGGCTGCATCGACTTCTTTGGCTTCAAACGCGTCTTTTGCCCAGGCGGCCATTACTGCTTTAGGCGTCAGTAGACCGGCGCTTACTGCAGCACCAACCGCTCCAGCAGCCAGCGATCCTTTCAGCAGTGTTCTTCGATTGTGATTCATATTGTTTTTACCTCTAACTACAATGTATATATAAATTGTGAGACCAGTTCGATTTCCTTCGCTGAAAGCACGCCGTGTGGACCGAATGGAATCATGATTGTATTCGGGTTATTAACGCGTGGATCTGAGATCTGTGCTTTCATTTTTTCATAGTCAGGAAACCTGGCTTTCATCGCAACCAGTGGCGGCCCGATATTACCTGCAAGTGTTCCACCTTCAATCTGGTGGCATGCAAGGCAGTTACCTTTCTTTCTGTCGAAAGCCAGTTTCTTTCCATTTTCTAAATCTGCAGCATCCGCTGCGCTGGCTGTTATTGGTGCGATCAATCCGAGACAGCCTATCAAGGCTGTAACTGAGACCGATGTCTTGATCAAATGTGCGGTTCGCCGCATTTGCTCTCTCCTCCAGATTTGTGTCAACGGGAATGTTCTAATAGAACAATGAGCTATAGCATACACTCTAGAAAGCTTATGACAAGGCTAAAGGGTAAAAAAAAGTAGGGAATAAGCAGGCACTAATACGGTACATATATTAGTGTTGGATAATATATGCTGTTTTATAGTGTTTATTGATTACTCTGTTTAACGATTTCCAGCAGTTCTTCCTTCTTGGTTTCAAGACGTGCTCTGGAGGTTTTACTCAGGTCCTTGTGATTGAGTGCATTTTCATACTGCTGTAATGCCAGTTCATTATAACCCTGTAAAGCATATTGATTTCCCGTTGCTTCCAGTGCAGCACTCATCTGGCCATTGAGGTGATATGCCTGCGCCAGTGTCTGGTAGATTACTGCGTATTGATCAGTCTGCAGCTGACGCAATAACAGCTCTATACTTTTCTCCGGTTGCTTGTCTGCATTAAGTGCCTTGGTATAAGCGAGAGTAACCGGCAGATAGCCTGGATATAGACTGTTTAACTGTTCAAGCTGCTTTAATGCTTTATCCATGTTGTTGTTGGCAGAATACGCATCTGCCAGCGCCAGCTTGATCCAGGGGTGTTTGTGCTGGCTTGATAATTTTTCAAGAATTGCGATAGATTCAGCAGGGCGATCAATTTTGGTTAATGCGATTCCACGCAGGTAGTCGGCAATAACACCTTCATGATGTTCATTGGCCTCGATCAGCTTTCTCAGGCTGTTGTTGTTATTTACCAGTACAGCGAGACGCGCTTTGGCAAAAAGAAAATCCTCGCTGTTTTTGGGCAGGGTTGAATGCTCGTCCTTGATACGGTTTTTTGCTTCGGTTACACGGTTGATGTCGAGCGGGTGGGTTCGTATGTATTCAATTTGCAGCCCGCTGCTTTTATCCAGCAGGTGTTCAAAGAATTCGACCATGCCATCGGGGTTGATGCCGGCTTCGATGAGCAGGCCGATGCCGATTCTGTCCGCTTCGTACTCATTGGTGCGCGTAAAGTTGATCTGTGATTGCTGTGCTCCCGCTAATCCCCCCATCAGCACTGCCTGGCCCATTTCCGAGTCCTGTGAACCGACCAGAATCGCGGCAAGCAGGGTGGCAATGTTGATCATCATCGAATTGCCGGATTCATCAATCATGCGCGCCAGGTGGCGCTGGGTGACGTGGGAGATTTCGTGGGCGAGTACACTGGCAAGCTGGCTTTCATTATCGGCATCGAGAAAAAGCCCGCTATGCACGCCGATATAGCCGGCAGGTAATGCAAATGCATTAATGACGGGCGACTGCACGATAAAGAATGTGAAATTTCTACCGGCCTCATCGGACTGGGTGACCAGCTTTTGAGCGAGACTCTCCAGGTAATAGTTAAGCTGGACGTCATCGACGATGGGCAGGCTGGCTTTCAGGTAACGGTAGTAGGCCAGACCCAATTGCGATTCCTCGCGCGCGCTGATGCTGCCAAGAGTCGGGTCACCCAGGGTGGGCAATTCTGCCTTTGAAGCACTTCCAATGAGCAGGACCGGAAGTAACAGGTATTGAGCCAAACGGGCCCCGAAACTGGTGTATCTATTCTGCATATTTATTAAACAGACAAGCTTTGGCAGTAAAAGTTGTAAGATTAATCGTTGCTTGCCTTTTATCAACGTATCCTTTATATATATGGCCTGTTTTTCAGCGCACAAGTGTTGTGCATGCTTTTTAGATACAGGAGTCTCAACAGTGGCAGATTATGACGAAGAACTTGATGCAAGTGGCCTGAATTGTCCTTTACCCATTCTGAGGGCGAAAAAAGCGCTTTCCGCGATGGATGCGGGCAAGATTTTACGCATTGTGGCAACTGACCCGGGTTCTGTAAAGGACTTCGAGGCGTTCGCCAAGCAAACCGGCAATGAATTGCTGGAATCGACAGAAGAAGGCGGTAAATTCTGCTTTTTGATGAAGAAATCCTGATTGCTTTGCCCGACGGGCACAAATAAACCCGGTTACACCGGGTTTATTTGTGCATATTATGTAAAATACCAATAAATACAAAATAAACAGGGTTTTTTATGCAATTAAATTGACAGGCCAGACCGACCCATCTATTTACTGTCTAATTCACACCCGACAATAATAATTAAACAATAATACTTTTTAATTCTTTTCTTTTTTATTCTGGAGACCGATTCAATGAATTTTAGAATACGTAAATCCCTGCTCGC
>CALLCZ010000038.1 GCA_937998645.1 uncultured Gammaproteobacteria bacterium | reverse complement strand
GCGCGCAGGTTTAACATGGAGGTCCAGCCGCAACTGGCTTTGCTGCAAAAAACATTACTCAATATCGAAGGCCTTGGGCGGCAACTATACCCTGAGCTGGATTTATGGAAAACGGCAAAACCGTTTCTAGAGCGCTGGATGGAAGAACAGGTTGGCGCCAGGTCCATGATGAATGCGTTGAAGGATAATATCCCTCACCTTATAGAAAAGCTGCCAGAGATGCCCGGCCTGATATATGCGGCCACGAAAAAAATCGCGGAGGGTGAAGAGCATGAGCTGAACCTTCTGGAAATGCAAAAAATCCGCGATGAAATAAGGCGTAGCAACCAGCGTACCACCCTGACAATTGCCGGTACCGGGCTGATAATGGCCGGGTTGATTGTATATGGCCTCGACGGCTTTACTCCAGCCATGGTCGGGGGTGCGCCACTCATATCCTGGATCGCCGGCGGCCTTGGCGCTTTTATTTTATTGGTGTCTTTACAGGACTAACAGGCATACAGCATTCATATGACAGATGACGTTGATTTTGCAATAGATGAATCTGCCGTGGCAGATGTATCTCATATTCTCGATGGTCTTAACGAAGCTCAACGAGAAGCGGTTACCGCACCACCGGGGCACATGCTGGTGCTTGCCGGCGCAGGCAGTGGCAAGACCCGCGTACTGGTGCATCGAATTGCCTGGCTCTGCCAGGTCGAAGCGGCCTCACCTTTCAATATCTTTGCAGTTACATTCACCAACAAGGCTGCAGCCGAGATGCGCACCCGTGTTGAAAAGCTGCAGGGCATGCCATCGGCCGGTATGTGGGTAGGCACCTTTCACGGGCTTTCGCACCGTTTATTGCGCTCACACTGGAAAGAGGCCGGATTACCACAGACATTCCAGATACTGGATGCTGATGATCAGTATCGCTTGATAAGGCGTGTATTAAAAGCACTGGAGCTGGATGAGGCGCGCTGGCCACCTCGCCAGGCACAGGCTTTTATTAATGCGCGCAAGGATGAAGGACAACGCCCTCCGCATATCGACACCTCACATAACCCGGTCTATATACAGCTGGTACGCATCTATACGGCTTATGAAGCAGCTTGCAAACGCGCCGGGGTAATCGATTTTGCAGAAATTTTATTAAGGACGCTCGAACTACTGCGCGATAACGATTCCCTGCTCGAGCATTATCAACACCGCTTCAAGCATATACTAGTCGATGAGTTTCAGGATACCAACACTATCCAGTATGCATTGATACGTCTTCTTGCTGGTAACAGCAACAAGGTTTTTATCGTTGGTGATGATGACCAGGCCATATACGCATGGCGTGGAGCGCGCGTAGAAAATATTCATAAATTTCAGCGCGATTTCAAACAGGCGCATATCGTTAGACTGGAGCAGAACTACCGGTCGACCACGACAATTTTATCTGCCGCCAATGCGTTGATCGACAATAATAATGACCGCATGGGCAAAAAACTATGGACCAGTGGCGAAGATGGCGAGCAGATACTTTTCTATAACGCATTCAATGAACTGGATGAGGCCCGTTTCGTGATCGAACGGGCCAGGCAATGGGCCGAGCAGGGAAATGCTCGCTCTGAGATTGCGATCCTGTACCGTTCCAATGCGCAATCGCGTGTATTCGAGGAACGGCTGGTGAGTGAAGGGCTTCCTTACCGGGTGTATGGTGGCCTGCGATTTTTTGAACGTGCCGAAATTAAAGATGCGCTGGCTTATTTGCGTTTAATAGATAATAGAAATGATGACGCTTCTTTTGAGCGCGTAGTAAACACACCTACTCGCGGCATTGGCGACCGCAGTGTTGAAAAGATACGGGAAGTTGCCAGGGCTAAAGATTATTCAATGTGGGAAGCTGCGCGCACCTTGCTCGATAGCAAGGAACTTGCTGCAAGGGCTACCAATGCGATTGCGGGATTCATACGCCTGATCGATACACTGTCTGAAGACAGCGCTGAACTGGACCTGTTTGAGCAGGTTGAGCACGTTGTGCATGCGAGTGGCCTGATTGAATATTACAGCAAGGAAAAATCGGAAAAAGCTGAGGCCCGTGTGGAAAACCTCGAAGAGCTTGTTACTGCTGCGCGTGGATTTGATTTTGATGCCGAATCAGCGGTAAACGAGGAATGGCAGAACATGGACAAGCTCACTGCATTTCTGACACATGCAGCACTCGAAGCGGGTGAAGGCCAGGCGAAGGAATGGGAAGACTGTATACAGCTAATGACCTTGCACAGCGCAAAAGGCCTGGAATTTCCGCTGGTTTTCATCGTTGGCCTGGAAGAAGGCCTGTTTCCCAGCCAGCGCTCACTGGATGAAGAGGGCAAGCTCGAAGAAGAACGCAGACTCTGTTATGTTGGAATAACACGCGCACGCAAACAACTGGTGCTGACTTCTGCGGAACACAGACGCCTGTACGGCCAGGACATGTATCCGACACCCTCACGCTTCGTCAGCGAAATTCCGGAGCATTTATTAAATGAAGTGCGCTCCAGGCCATCGGTCTCGCAGCCTTTGTATTCACCAAAATCACAGGCAGCCGCACCTGTAAATGGTATCAGCGTTGGTCAGCGAGTTATGCATGCCAAGTTTGGTGAAGGTGTTGTGATCAACCTGGAAGGTAGTGGTGCGCATGCGAGGGTCGAGGTTAATTTTGAATACGCGGGAACGAAATGGCTGGTGATGGCCTATGCCAACCTGCAGCCGGTTTTGTGAAAACCTCAACGCAAAGACGCGAAGGCGCAAAGGGCGCAGAGGCTTTTGATTTTTATGCGGGAATGGTTTTAGTCGTGTATAACGTTTGTTAGTATGACTGGTTCAGTCATTAATAATAATCATGGCTTTGCGGCCTTTGCGCCTTTGCGGTAAAAAAACGATCTATGGGAGAAACAAAATGAAACGTCGAGACTTTATCAAGAAAGCGGGTGTAAGTGGCCTGGCTGTCGGCAGCGTTGCGGCGCCGATGATCGCGCGCGCCGACACCAAACTCAAATGGAAAATGGTTACAACCTGGCCCAAAAACTTCCCGGTTCTGGGTACGGGGGCTAATTTGCTGGCAGAAACCATCACCGAAATGAGTAATGGCCGTATTGATGTAAAAGTATACGGTGCCGGTGAGCTGGTACCCGCGTTTGAAGTGTTCGATGCGGTGTCTCGTGGTACAGCAGAATTAGGTCACGGCGCTGCATACTACTGGAAAGGAAAAATAGAAGAGGCGCAGTTTTTCTCCACGGTGCCTTTTGGGATGAATTCACAGGAAATGACCGCATGGTTGTATCACGGTGGTGGTATGCAGTTGTGGGAAAAAACCTATGAACCGTTTGGCGTTTTGCCGGCTGCGGGCGGGAATACCACGGTACAGATGGCAGGCTGGTTTAACAAGGAAATAAACAGCATAAATGATTTGAATGGTCTGAAAATGCGTATACCGGGGCTTGGTGGTGAAGTGCTCAAGCGGGCAGGCGGTACACCGGTCAATCTGCCCGGCGGTGAATTGTTTACCTCGCTGAAAACCGGTGCGATCGATGCGACCGAGTGGATCGGGCCTTACAATGACCTGGCGTTTGGTTTTTACAAGGCGGCGAAATACTATTACTATCCGGGCTGGCATGAACCGGGTACAGCACTTGAAACAATAATCAATAAAAAGGCCTTTGAAGCGCTCGGCAAGGACCTGCAAAGCATTGTGCGCAATGCCTGCAAAATGGTTAACCAGGATATGACAAGCGAGTTCACCGCAAAAAACAATGCCGCACTCGAAACACTGGTAAACAAGCATAATGTAGATTTGCGTAAACTTCCCGACGACGTTCTGGCAAAGCTCAAGGTGCTGTCTGAAGATGTAGTGACAGAACTCGCCGGTAAGAATCCAGCGGCTAAAGAGATCTATAACTCATATGACAAGTTCCGTAAGCAGGTCATGGCATGGCATGACATCTCGGAAAAGATATATTACAACGTGCGCTAGTAATAAAAGGTCTTGTTTTAACGCAAAGGTGCAATGTGCGCAAATTTAATGGATTGTTTTAACCGCAGAGACGCAGAGATAAACTCTTGTTTTGTTGAATTGGTATTAAGCTGTAGGAGCGGCTTCAGCCGCGAATTCATCGCGAACTGATGGATTGCTCGCGACTGAAAGCCGCTCCTGCACAAACAATATAATCCTCTGCGCACTCTGCGTCTCTGCGGTTAATCAAAGTCTTTATTATTTGCGTTAAATGATATGTATATGGACGAGTAAAGATTTAGTACTGCTGAGGCTAGTTAGGGTCTGTGCAGTTCGAAGCCGTGCCATAAGGACTGGGTCCACCACTGGGCGGGTCTATAGTCAGATCAGAGATATCTTTTATCAACACCCTCAAATCAAGAGTGTATGTCGCTGTGCTGCCCGGAAGGCCGTCGGATACGTCAGCTGTGACCAGTACACTGGACCATGCGCCTTCGGACTTCGGGTATGTAATAGCAAAATAACCAAAGCCGTTATCATCTGTGATAATGATGTTCGTACCGGGTGAAATGGTTGGTATGTTGGCTGGGTGTTCTGTTAAGGTGGGCACGTCCGGGTCGAGTATGCCATTCCCGTTTACATCTTCTCCGGCATCAAGCGCTCCGTTGCCGTTTGTGTCTTCAGTGGCGCAAACAACCGATATTTCAGGATCCCAGACATCTGGCGTTCCGTCA
The DNA here is from genome assembly GCA_937998645.1 of uncultured Gammaproteobacteria bacterium. Classification (GTDB taxonomy): domain Bacteria; phylum Pseudomonadota; class Gammaproteobacteria; order SZUA-229; family SZUA-229; genus JABDQW01. The sequence continues at coordinate 4,045 of CALLCZ010000038.1, read as the reverse complement.
GGTGGATCATCAGTATCCTTTGGAACGTACTGTCCTTTATTATATGAAACAGGCGTTAGCTTTATCGTTACGGATGCATTCGGCGATGGGGCGCCACCGGGGTCTGAAACCTGTACCGCGAATTGTTCCTGATATTGAAGTTCTCCAAGTTCAAACATCGAATTTGCGTTGCCAATCAGGATGCGATTTCCATCATCTTCGCTATCACAACTGCTAATGCTGGCCATGATAAGTGCAAGTGCGAGCGTTTTTTGTAAGCGGTTTAGAGGCATGTTTTCATTTGTGAATATACTTGATGTACACAGGTATATAGCAGGTTTTAACCAATTAATCCTTGTTGAATAAGCTAAATACTGATCTCGACACCGCTGATCGTTACTGCATCGTCATGGTGTTCAGGCTCGCATAATATGAGCCGGTCGTGCGCAATTTTACCGACAGTTACCAGATGGTTTTTCACACTCTCCTGCCGTTCGTTACCGAGTTGCTTGAGCTTTTGCAGGCGTTCAGCAGACGGCGGCTTAATTTTTTTCGGATCGATTATTTCCGTGGATATTTTTTCCCGGTCATTCAGGTTTGTAAAACCGCATAGCGTTAAATGGATACCTGGACGTTCTACGAGTAGTTCAATCATCTTGGTTAATTGTTCATTTTGTGCATCAGTCAATTTAGAGGAGCCCGGTTCAAAAATGAGCGGATCAAAATTAATTGACGTAGCAATATCAAATAGAACATTACCGCCGGCATAAGCAAGTCCGTAAGGTGTAAAGAAGGTTATCAGGGTGACTGAGGTTGCCTTGGCGGTTGCCTTGATAATGGCATCTGTTGCATCGAAATCGGGATTGTTTATGTCGCCGGTAATTGGTATATCCAGTTTTATTCTGTCTTTCTTGTCCTTCAGCAGCATCAGCGACTGGTTGATTGGCATGCCAAATGTTGCGTCCAGTTCAGCAGCATCTTCCTTGCTTTTTGCCTTGAGGTTGAAATGATGCAAAACAAGGGCAATATTACTGTCGAGCTGTCCATCTACTGATAAGAGCTTGAGTTTGGCGTCCATTTGCCCGCTTTTAATAATGTGGCCAATTGCCTTCTCGGCTCTTGGTGAAGCGGCTCGAAGATCCAGTCCGGTTATTTTTCCTGTGGCGTCGAATGAGGGCTTCGGCTCAAATGGCATGGCAACTCCATTGATTTCGATTGTTCCGTGCCGTGTGGTTTTTGCGCTGAACTCAATCGGGCTTTGCTGTTTTGGATTTTCGGAATCAAGTTCCTTGATATTGAAATGCAGTTCTTTAAGGCCAACGAGCATATTGGGTGTAACACTCAAATCGGCAAATTCCACGAGCCGGGTTGTATCAAGACTGAATTCGCCTATTTTGATTTTTACTGGCTCAGTGGCAGCCTGTTTTGTGTCGGTTTCAGCGGTTGATGGTTGTTCAGACGTATTGATTGTCCATTTTTCAATGTCCAGTGAGCCATCCTTGTTTTGAGTTATTTCCAGTCCGAGGTCATTAATAGCTGCCTTGTCGATCGAAAGCACGTTGTTACGATAACTGAAGGCAGATACATCCAGGCTGGCTACGGTCATGCTGTGCTTGTCTTCAGTGGTGGTCAGTTCAAGGCCGGCAAAGTTATCAAGATCCAGTTTGGCAAATTCGACATCATCAGGGCTTTCCACGGCTATGTTATTAATCGCAAGATTTTCGAAGCTAAGCAAGTCTCTTTTTAACAGGTTGTTCGTTGTGATGAGCCCGGAGAGAACCAGGTTTCCATGTAAAGAAAGTGATAAAGGTTTTGTGTCCACCGGTGTGGTGATAGCGAGGTCTCCATTCCAATCGCTACTGGCAAGGTTAAGACAGTAATCAAGGGCCATGGATTTGTTGTCAGAGCTGGAGGCTTGTTGTTCATAGCATATTTCAGAATCGACAATTTTAATGTTCCCCAGTTTTATATTAAATGCGGTAGCGTCCCCTGGCTGTTCAGCAGGATCCTGTGCTGGTTTTGAAGGGGTTGGCTGTTGCTGCAAAAGCCATTGTTCATATTTGAATTTCCCAGATTCATCCTTGCCCATAGAGAGGACGGGCCTGTTCAACTCAATCGAATTAATAGTGACAGTGTCAAGGTCACTGACAGATATGCTGGTTATATCAAGGCCGCTGAATTCTACTGCATGCTTATGCCTGGAGTGGCCTGACTGTTGCAGTAGCGAGAGTTGTGCAATATTGATTGAAGCAAGTTTTATATCGTTAATGCCATTTATTTTTATATCAGATAAAGATGTATCACCGACATTGATCAGCGCGCCTTCAAGCCTGTTATTGAAAATCTGTAACTGTTTGATCTGTAATGTTCCATCTACGGCCAGTAAATTTTCGGGGCTTTGATTGTTAGAGTCAGGATTGCCAAGGCTGAAATCGCCCTGCCATGTGAGAAGACCAATATCGCTGCAATAGTCGAGAATCTTGTTTTCCTGGCTATGCCCATCGAATGAACTGTCGAATTGCTGGTAGCAAAAGTTAAGATCTTTAAAGTCGATTTGATTGAATGCAGCTCCCCAGGCAACCGGATCATCTTCTTGCGCGGGTTGCTGTTCGACTGCGTCACTTTCTTTTATAACAATGCCGGCAACTTCAATTGCATCCAGGTATAGTGCGGCACTTAAATTGAAATCTTCAAGAATAACGTCTTTTATATGGATAGTCTTTTTTGATAATGGTGCCCATCCCCAGTCAACGGATGCTTTGCCTATGTTGAAAACACGGGTTCCATTTTTTGTTCCAGCGGCGCCATGAACACTGAATGTACCCCTGGTGATGTTGATGGTTACGTCTTCAATCTGTGCAGCGATTCCTTGCTGTTTTAGCCAGTAAACGGCGCTGTAGATGATAGTGTATGGTAGCGAGACTCGAATAATCAGCAGGACCAGAATGGTAATCAAGGTTGCTAGTATCAGCCTTCCTTGCCAAAGGTTGTTGTTGTACAGGGATTTTACCCGACCAATACTTGTGGTTATTTTGCTCATTTTTTACTTGCCATGCTGGTTCGCATTCAATAACTGAAGGATGCTGCTGCGAATGTTTCTATTTAATAATGAAACAGCATCCTCGCCAACTTTAAGGTAGTCAACACTGTATTCGATTAAACCGTCGGTATCAATACTGATGTATTTGATATCTCTCAGGCTGTCGATAAAGTTGGTAATCAGTCGTTTATCAAAGAAGTCCGGTGAATTGAGTTCATATATCATGGACACGCGCTGGGCCATTAAAAAGCTGTGCTCAATAAGATCCGGCTCAGAGATTTTGTTGGTGCCGGTGTTCAGTAAAACAGCGAAGGTCATATAGTAGAGTTCAAGAACAGGTGAGATAACCCTGGCCAGTAATTCCAGCTGTCCGTATTCAATACTGCTGCCCCTGGGCCTGGAGTATTCATTTTTGCCGGTTTTCTCCAGCAGCCCGAGGTCTGCAAGGATGCCAACAATGTGTTCTATGGCTTCCGGCAGCTGTTCCTGGGTCCAGGTGATAAACAGCTGCCGCCTGAGGAAAGGATAAGTAATAGATACCAGCTCGATGATGTTTTCAAGCTTTTGTGCAGGAGCGTTGTTGAAGCAGCTTGCGATTACTGAAGGCAACGCAGTCAGGTGCAAAATATTATTCCGGTAGTAAGTAAGCAGCACCGAATTTTTTGAATCAAGATAGATGATGTCGCCCATCTTGTGCTTACGCCTTTTGACACGCTTCAGTGACTCTGCGCGTTTGACCTGTTCTGTACCACTCAGTGATACCACTTTTATTTTGCTGGAATAGTCGAGTGAGTTAATGATCGAGCTGTAAATGTCTATCATCGAGGCCAGCTGGGCTTCATCCATATGCTGCTTGGGTGTGGCGAGTAATACCGTTGATACCAGGTTAATGGTATTAACATGTGCAGCACGGTTGATATTTACCATAATGTGCTCGGCAATATCATTGACGGTGTCTTTTACCCATCCGGGCCTGTGTGAGTCATCATATTCCTGTATAAGCCAGTTCGGGTTATGGTTATCCAG
>CALLCZ010000037.1 GCA_937998645.1 uncultured Gammaproteobacteria bacterium | reverse complement strand
GTGAATATAGTGCGATGATCAAGAATCAAGTGGAGAGGTGAATAAAATATAAGTCCACAGATGAACGCAGATAAACACTGATAATAACAATATTATCCGCAAATAACGCAAATAACGCGAATAAAGCAAAACCACAACTAACTAAATGGTTTGGCACTTTTTGCGTACTTTGCGTTATTACCCCGGGTTTCCTGCCCTCCGCCCTTCATTATCATTCAGGGCCGCACAATGCGCGTTCAAAAATGCTCCTGACATTTTTGTCGTGCGCGAAATAACAGGTTTAATATTTGCGTTTATTTGCGTTTATTTGCGGACAATTTCTTTTTTATGAGTACCCAGACACTGCGACGCAGGCCTGCATAAACCTTCGGTAAACTCAGGACGGTCGGTTTTTAAAGCGTTGCAGTTAGCGGAATTACTTATTGCTGTCCAGCATCGACTTGAGATCAGCAAATGGGTTAAACGTGGCGGTATCACTTTTACCGTCGTCGTGAGAAGTATTTCCCTGGTTTGCCTCCAGTTGCCGCTGGTGTTCATTGTCATGGCAATAGATACATAGCAATTCCCAGTTACTGCCGTCAGACGGATTGTTGTCGTGATCATGGTCACGGTGATGTACAGTCAGCTCATGCAGATTCTTGCGGGTAAACTCACGGCTGCAGCGGCCGCAAATATGCGGGTACATCTTCAGCGCCTGCTCACGGTAACCCTGTTCACGCAGATCGCTGGCGCGCCGCGCTTCGGCCAGTACCTTGTCCAGCTTGTCTGTTTTCGCTTTCACCATACTGCCCTCCACAGTGCTGGTCCTGAAATAATGTTGTTCGAGAAATACCAATGGTAGCAAAAACGGCGCCCTGATCCACTCGTACAGCTTATTCAGTGGCCAGATGTATCTTTTCTCCCAGGCGCTCTGCGAGGTCCGAAAGTGCGCGTTCCAGGTTATACACTCTCGTTTCCAGCAGGGCGATCCTGTCGTCTTTCTGGGTGACCGTTGATGATCGCTCGGCGACACTCGTCTCTTCCGCTACAGAATCAATCTCGCCGGCGAACAGGTGAGTGTATTCGTGGTCCTTTCTTCCGGGTTTGCGTGGTAAGCGGGCAACGACTGCCCCGCCCTCTCTGTCCATTAAGGCTATCAGTACCGCTCTTACTTCCTCGTTTCCATCAAAGGTATACAGCCTTCCGCTACGTGTTCTGAGCTCCCCCGGTGTTTGTGGGCCGCGAAGAATGAGCAGGCATACCACGGCGTATTCTGCTTCACTGAACTGTAATTCCGAAAGATGGGTGTTACACAAGCGCTGCGTGAACTTCACGACATTACCCTTCCCTTCGCTGCTGCTGATGAGCGCTTTTTCCTCAAGCTGCCTGGCGGCCCTCTCCACCATTCCCTGATCCAGAGACATCACAGGATCACGGCTGGATTTCTGGTTGCATGCATTCGTCAATGCATTCAGCGTTAACGGATACTGGTCTGGTGTTGTAACTGCCTTTTCCATCAGGCAGCCAATTATTCTGAGTTCTTCTGGTGTGGGTGAAAAATCAAAGCTCATGGAGTTTCCCTTGCAAGTTCATTAATTGGTAGGCTTTTGCATTTTGAGCGAGTCTCTGGAGTATCGCTGAAACAGAGAGTGATCGCAATTAATAAGATACTGTAGACGTAAACCTCAGTGTTAAACGTAGTCCTGATGAAGAAAAACGTAATACGGGGATGTATATATTACATCGCAGGCACACCCCGGAATCATGCAGCAGAGGGGCAGTCCTTTTATGATTTGTTTACATGTGGTGAAAAAAAAGCAGGCCCTTGACGGGCCTGCTTTTACTCATAGATGTGTCGCTAATTTACGGTTTGCTATATCCAACCAACCAGCACGGCGTTGTAGCCCTTGTTTTTTACATAATTTACCACCTGTCGTGCGCTGATCATACTGGGCATGTAGTCCACCAGCATAAGATGTTTTCTATCTCGATTAATACGTGCTCCCTTGATTCCTGAATCACTCCCTAATGAGGTTTCCAGCTTGCTCATTTGATCATGTTGTAACTCTTCATTGATGTGAACGACGATACCGACAGGATTATTATTATTGCTCATTCTATTTCTCCAGGGGGGTGGATTTGTTGTTATTTTTTCGCTTAATGAAACAAGCGACCATGCTGCAATGTAAAGCACATGGACGAGCAATTATAAGAATGAGGAACACAATGTCAATGAAGAATGCAAAAATATTTCCAATAATAATAATCACTTATGAGCTTTTGCTAATATAATTTATTAGATAAATCTAAAATTAACACATTTGTACCTTCTAATTTAGAAAGCAATCTAGAACTTACTTGTATCATATTGAATATACTAATAATAAATTGATGACGGCTGCATTTATCCGGGCATGGGTGGCCTTTCGGTCATTCATGCGACAGATAATGATGCTGGAGGAAGTGTCTATCAGGCCATCCGCATACAACGAAAGGCATGCTATACCAGGTGGCTGTCTAAATATTCTTTTAAAGCAACGGCATTATTCAGCCTCATTTCTTTCGAGCTAAAAAGAAACGTTACCACCACCCCGCTGAAATACGTTTTGAGTTCTGCCAGGGCTTCATGGTTTGAATCCAGCTCGGCAAAATAGCTACGCCTGAACTCTGGCCAGTGTTTGCTATCGTGGTTGTACCGCTTTCTAAGTTCTGTAGAAGGCGCAAGATCTTTTGCCCAGAAATCAAGATCTGCCCTTTCCCGGCTTATACCTCTTGGCCATAGCTTATCGACAAGAATCCTGGTGCCGTCAGAGGACTCGGCTTTATCATAAATACGTTTAATTTGTATTTTTTGCATAGTGTTCACCTTCGATACTATATATAACAAGGCCAGATCCGAATAGTAACCGCTTATTCGAAACTGGCCATTGCTCTACCCGTCTGTAATTTACCTGGCCAGGACGATTAACGACGAGTCGCTACCACTTCCAGGTATTCGCCACCCGTAATCGTGGTTGAATCACCATCACTGACACTGTTACTTGAATAAATATGATGCAGTTGTTTGTGCAACAGCTTCTGGCCGTCATTGTCCAGAGCATCGAACGCACGTTTGACAGGGCCGAAATAAGTGCGAAACAGATCAACCAGAGCAGCCGTAGAGAATGGATAGTGCCATTGCGGGTATATTTTCCGGGTCAACTTGATATCCCGGAAGTTTTCTTCAAGGCGGTGGATTACCGTAGCCTCATCACCCCACAATACAGGCGGAACAATTCCGGCGGGTGGTGGTACATGGCTGGCTACGCATTTGAACATCTGAGCAGGCATGCTGGTTGATGTCCAGTTGGCCATGATGAGCTTGCCTCCGGGCTTGCACACACGTGCGAATTCAGCAGCCGCCTTCTCGGGTCGTGGTGCGAACATGGCGCCAAACATGGTAACGACAAGATCAAATCGAGTATCACCATATGGCAGTTGCTCCGCGTCGCCTTCATCAAATTGTGCATCCAGTCCTTCAAGCCTGGCCCTGCGGTTTGCATGCGCTATCAAATTTTTTGCGATATCCACACCAGTCACGCGTGCGCCCTTACGAGCTGCGGGCAGCGAGGTTTGCCCGGAACCACAGGCGATATCCAGTAAACGCTGGCCAGGTTCAATACCCCAGCTGTCAACCACTTCAATGGCCCCGTCCTCCATGAATTTTGCGAAGGCGGCATAATCACCGTCCTCCCAGACTGCTTTCATCCTGGCTTTAATGGCGCTGATATCCGGATGGTCTGGAGCGGATTGCGGAATATCCTGAAGTGTATACTGGTCGATAATCTGGCCAACATGCTGCGATGTAGTATTCATAGTGCTATCTCCATATTGAGTCGTTCTGTTACGGCTCTAAATCTATGTAAAATGAATACAGAATTTGCGGCGAAACTACGTTGTTTTTTCGACCATTTTCCTACTACCATAAAAAACAGAGACTTGGGGAATGAAATGCAAAACGGAACAGCATTGATAAATGAATGAGACCAACGATATCGTCGAAAAAGACGACCAGAAAATCAACGGCGCATCACCCTTCTGGATCAATGACTGGTATATCGACCCGGACACCTGCCGTATAAAACGCGGTGACGAGGTAGTCAAACTGGAACCCAAGGTCATGACCGTGCTGGCCTGCCTGGCAGGCGAAGCCGGTAAAGTGATATCTAGAGAACAGCTCGAAGCCAAAGTCTGGCCCGACATGGTGGTCGGCTACGACTCACTGGCCAGCACCATCATCAAATTACGCAAAGCCTTCGGCGATGACTCAAAGAACCCGACGATTATTGAAACAGTCTCCAAAAAAGGCTACCGCCTGATCGCACCAACAAGCGCTACATCCACAAAGACAATGGCCGATAAAAAAACTGTTAACCTGACGACCCTGATCGGCTTCGCCATCATTGTACTGATCGCAGCGTTTGTCATCTGGCTGCTCATCAAAGCTGAAACCCGGACAACCGACTCAACTGCAAACGATATAAATAGCAAACCTGCCATAGCCGTGTTGCCCTTCAAAAACTTGAGCGACGACCCACAGCAGGATTATTTCAGTGACGGCATCACTGCAGACCTGATCACCGACCTTTCGAAACTGTCAGGGCTGTCTGTCATCGCAAGGAATTCGGTTTTTGTCTACAAACAAAGCGATGTCGACATTCGCAAAGTAGGTAAAGACCTCAATGTGGGTTACGTTATTGAAGGCAGCGTTCGCAAAGCCGGTAATCAACTGCGCATTTCAGCGCGCCTGATCGATACACGCAGCAGTTACAACCTCTGGGCCGATCGTTTTGACGGCACGCTCGAAAACGTCTTCGCACTGCAGGATGAAGTGACATCAAAAATCATCGCTTCACTGGAAGTCAGATTAACCGATGATGAACGTGAACGGCTGGCACGTAAATACACAAACAGTATTGAAGCCTATGATCTATTCCTGCATGGCTGGCAAAACCTGTGGGTTGCATCCAGGAACAACAATGATGTGGCACAGGAATATTTTCTCAAGGCCATTGAGGTGGATGACAGGTTTGCACGCGCCTATGCCAATCTCGCCATCACTTACATCTACGACTTCATGAACAAGTGGAGTGACGAGTCTGAACAGTCACTGAAACGAGCCAACTACTATTCAAACAGGGCAATAGAGCTCGATAAAAGTCTGCCACAGGTGCACTGGGCCAGGGGTTTTGTAGAAATATTCAACAAGGATTATAAAAATGCACTGGCAGAAGCACAACAGGCCATACTGCTCGGCCCGAACTATGCAGATGGCTATGGCCTGTTAGCCAATATACTCAACTACGCAGGCAAATCGAAACAGGCAAAAACAGAAATGCAAAAAGCCATGAGCCTGAATCCAAACCATCCATTTATCTACAAAGTAATCTACGGTGAAATACTGTTCAACCTGCACGAATATGAAGCTGCGATAAGTAATTTCAGGCATGCACTGGAGCGCAACCCGGAAACACAGGAAGCGCGGCTATGGCTGGCCGCAAGCTATGCGCAAACGGGACAGCTTGAAGAAGCGCAATGGCAGATCGAGCATATTCGTAATGCCGATGCAGAAATATCACTGGACTGGATCGAGCAGACATTGCCGTTACAGGATCCTGTACAGAGGCAACATTTGACAGATGCCTTGCGCAAGGCGGGTTTGAGTCAGTGAAATTCCGTTCTCTCTGATCGCAAGAGAACGGAATTTTCATCATTAAGGGTAGGAAATGATGGTATGCGCATCGAAACAGCCATTCACATTGGCGTTGCCGTAGACATCAGCCTGCTGGCCTGTGCTCAGTTCACTCACATCGATTGGCTTTGATATTCCATTTACAACCAGGTAGGCATTTGTATTGCTGTCTGTATGTATACTGCGGTCACCCGTCCCGGTCACCAGGGTGAAGCCGCAACTATTGTCCGGGTTGGCTCCAACAGTGCCGATCAGTTGGGTTGAGCTGTCTGTATCAACCACAATGACTGAAGCAAACAGCGTGCCCTTGCCCACATCGAGCACACCACGTGCACTGACCAGCTTACCGGTGATGATATCAGCGATAGTAACAGTCTGGCCCTTGCGGTTAATCAGCAGGCTGCCTTCCTGTATCTGTACAATGAGATTTAACGGTGTAGTTAGCCCCTGGCCGGGATCTACGTCCATAGTAAACTGATTATTGACGTCTACGGCTGAAGTGGCCGTGCCGTTCAATTTCTGGAAACTGGATTCAGGGCCCAGTTCGATCAATGCCGCCTTCAGTACCAGGTCACGCAGTTCGCGATCATCATCATTGTCGATTTGCGTGTCGTACTGCAAGTGTCCGAATACTGTGGCTGGCTGACCTGCAACCAGGTTGCTAAATGTAGCCGGCATGCCGTTGATATCGAAAAAAGCGGTTGTCTGGTCGGCTTCAACACGCACGCAACCACGACTGTCAGTTTTCAACACGTCTTCACCCGTTCGTACAGGGATACCTGTATTACACAGTTTGAATGACTGATCCGCAGTGTTGATAGCGAAGATATCACCATGCAGTTTCACAAAGCGTTCAATAAACGTATCCGTAACGATATCAATGAACACCACAGGCCTGAAGTTATACTCGTCCTTTTTTCCTTTTTTAACGATATGTATCGACTTGTTGGCATCCATGTCGATCTGGATTACCAGTGTTGTGCCTGCTACAACGCTAAAACTGCCGCGTGGATTGAGATCCAGCTTGTTGTTGCCAGGCAGCTTCGGATAATAAACAGCATCATCAGACGTGTCGTTTGTGCCGTTGAAATCAACCAGTTCAATACCATTGTCTTTAAGCGTCAGTCGAATCTTGTTATAGCTGCCACCTGGTATTCCTTCGCGGATGGCGAAGATTCTGGCGTCAGTCAGGTCGAGAAGATTGAATGTGTCCTCTCCCTGAAAAATGGTTACCCGTCCGTGATCTGACATAAGTTCTGCCTTGACGACGGTGATGTTGATTTCATCGAAATCGTCAGAGGGGGCGTCAGTTAAAAGCAGTGCTACACTTCCAGGACCTGAGGCTGTATTCGAGGTATCAGTGTTGCCACCGCTTGAACAAGCGGCAAGCACGGTAAAAACCAGGCCCAGAAAGAATATTGTGAATAAACGCGTTACTGAAATTGAGTTAATCATAGTGAACCGCCCAGAGACTCTTCGATTAATACAAGCTAATGCGTTTAGCCATAGCTTTTTGACATTTAACAGGACTGCAGCCTCAAGTCCTCATCGTGTGACGAAGAGACGACCAGTCAGCGCATGGGAATATTCTCCCATATATCGCTGGTGTTGACAATTTAGAGTTCAGATAATGTGAAATTCAGCTTCTTACCGGTGTAACTGCTTGATATCAGTACTGACAACGCTGCGAATATGGTGTTCTGAGTGGTGTAATATATTTTAATAAGTTGGGTCAGCCACACAATCCTTTCAAATAACTGAAAGCTGAAACATAAGCTCCAGGAACTCGGAATGATTAAAGTGGATAATCATGTTCTATAACACTGATTCTCATTGCTATTTTGAACGATACCTTATACATTGAGCCGATATAGACTAGAGTTAGTGCATATCAACTCTAAAGATGGTATTTGAATACCAATACGAGCTGTACATTATTTAATTGACAGTACAGCCAGTCTCAAAGCCGTTATCATTTCTCATTCATGCGCGTCCTGTTCTGGACATGTTATTGAAAAGTTAAATGCAGTCGATGTCAGGCAAGTGCTTATTGTTGGCGCTTAACTGGTTACAGTAGTTTACTTTTCCTTAACAAGAGAAAATGATGATCATGATACTAAGTAGTTACCCGGTGTTATTCGCCAGTCGAAACGAAAGCTCCGGCAGCAATCATCCCTGCTTACAGTTAATAGCTATTATATCGCTGTCTTTTGTCCTGCTTTCAGGCGTGACGGCCAGTCCACAGAAAGATAAATTATATTTTCGCATTGGATATGGTGCTAGTCCCGATACTAATAACCTGAGTGTAAGCTCGCTTGGTGTAGTGTCGCTCAAAAATAACATGATAGGTCATGCTGATTTAAGCTACCTGGATTCGGATATGGACGGCAGCGCTTTAGCTCTGGATTTCGGTGCCGGTATTGCATATAACTGGTACGTATCACCATATATCTCGATTGGGGCTTCATTAGGCTACAACTGGGATAACGATGAGACTATCGCGGCATATTTTCCTGAAGTCGGCATCGTGGCGGACATAACAAAATCATTCGGTATGTCCCTCAGCACCAGGCGTTATTACAGTCTCTATGAAGAAGATGAGGATGTGATTATGCTTGGCCTGGTATTCAAGAAGTAAGCATGCCGCATGCAAAACTATCAGACCAAAGATGAAACGATCACAGTCAGCAATATCGACTACCTGATCCACTCACTCAAAGACCGCCAGCAGTTCTACGATCATGAGCAACTGGCAGAAAATATTGGAATTTCTTCTGCCACCTGGTCGCTTTTTGGAGTGGTGTGGCCATCATCGAGGATACTCGCTGCCACCGTCTGCGTACTTGATTTTGAAGGCAAGCGTGTACTTGAAATTGGCTGCGGGCTTGGCTTGTCCAGCATTGTTCTGCACGGGATGGGGGTTGATATTACAGCCAGCGACTATCATCCGCTCGCTAAAGAGTTCCTGAAGGAGAACGTACTGAGAAACAAAATGCTGCCGATAAAGTTTCAAACGGGAAACTGGGAAACGGATAATCCACTACTGGGGAAATTTGACCTGATTATCGGCAGTGATGTGCTCTATGAACCTGCACACGCCGAATCAGTATCACAGTTCATCGACTGCCATTCAAGCGATAACGTTAAAGTCGTTATTGTAGATCCAGATCGAGGCAATCGCGCGAAATTCACAAAAAAGATGATTGTGTTGGGCTATGCACACCGGTTTGAGCGTTTCAATCAGCAAGGCAACGATGAAGTCAGTTGCAAAGGCCGTATATTACATTATCAGCGTCGTAAATAATTCAGCCCCGGCTGATGCCTTTGTGTGGTTAGATATCAAGCATTATCTGATATCAGCGGCATGTCATATCTATTCCATCCAGATACATGAAGTCATCTGAATTACATCGAATCAATGAATGCACATTGAACCTGTCACGAAAATCCCGGCTATAGCATGCAACCTCGAGTCCACCACCTGCTTGGGAAGCCCAGGCTGAGCAACGCCAATCATGATATTTTCCATCGAAATTAATATGATTTTCACCAGCGGCAGATTTGACTCGCAGTGTACTATTGAAGACAAAACTGTGATCTTTGCGGGAGACTTCTAATGTATAGTCTTTTGCTGTACAGACACCGCTGTAAAGCAAGAGCAGCAGTAAAGAAAGGCCAAGATTTTTCATGCTTGAATTCCTGTTGTTGGGTACATCGCGGCTTTGCAGATCATGGCCACTTATTCATTATCAATTGAGCGATTAGACAAGTATACATTCCCTGTATAGCTCGCTATTCAGGGATAAGCCACTATTGCTGCGAATATCTGAATATATCCGTGTCGCTCTGCAGGTCGAGATCAATACTGTTACCCACTTCTATGCCATTAGCTGTAAACCAGCCCCGGTTGACTTCCAGTGCGTAGCGGGCTGGCAACTTCGAAATATAACGGCGGGTTGGATCACGCGGATCCATGTCATGAATCTCAAGTACCTTGCCGTCAGCATCCAGAAAGGCAATTGAAAGGTGAATGTGAGTATCTTTCATCCAGAAGCCGATGATCTGATCCTGCGCATAGACGAACAGCATACCGTGATCAGCGGGCAAGTCCTGGCGGAAGGCAAGCCCGCACATGTGACCGGCCTGGTTAGTGGCAACCTCTGTGGTCAATGCATGCCCATTGGCTGTTATACGAATGTATTTATTGGTAGCCGGACATGCCACTCCCTGGCCTGTGCATGCCAGCAGTAACAGTAGCGCGCAATAGTTTATGACCGCCGCAACTGTTTTTGAACCAGGGGTTAATGTCTTTATTCTGCATACAGTCATTATGTTGACAGTATACATATTTATTAAATGTGAACGTTCACTTAAAGTGTGTTCTGCCATTCTATCCGACACCTGTATTACATGGTTGCCGGGGCAACGGCTAAGATAGAGGTGTCAATATTCTTTACAGATTTAAATTATGACCTGGCAGGTTTTTATACAGAAATTACATATCGTATTGATTAATAACAAATAATTAATTATGGGCATGATATCTGCATCATTACAGGCACTATGAAGGAAAAGCATTTAACAGAACTGGACTTCGATACAGCAATGGAGCTTGCGCAGACAGATCCTGAAGCCTTTGAGCAGTATCGCAAGGATGTTATCGAGGCATTGATTGCGAGAGCCCCGGAGAGAAACCGGCAGCATCTACGCCGTTTGCAATGGCGCATTGAACAGGAGCGAAAACGTGCCTCCAACCCCTTGTCCGCATGCGTGAAGCTTTACCGCATGATGTGGGAATCTTTTGCCGGAGAGTGCGGCCTGATCGATGCGCTTCAAAATACCCGCAACTCACCCCACAGCCTGGACAGTCTGCGGCCCAAGGCAAAGGTCGTGTTATTGTCCCGGGCAGCCACTACCAATAGTTCTACCGAGTCATAAAACCCCGGGTAATCTGATTTCTGCACAATGGAACGCATCACATTGAATCACTGAACGCGCTATTCTGGACATGGGTTTCTTCCTTGTAAACAGCTTCAGGTGGTATATCTGCCACCTGCTAATGGTTATACTGTACGCCGAATTACTCGCTATACAGGTGAGCTCGTGGAACCCTTGATGAAAAGCAAGAAACGCATTTATGTAAAAGACATAATGAAAACAAGCTTCGGTACCATCGACCGAAACACGACCATCGCAGAAGCCCTGCTAGAGATGAAAAGGTTAAAGACCTCTATTCTCGTAGTCGATAAAAGGGATAAAGATGACGAGTACGGTCTCTTGCTGGTGTCAGATATCGCGCGCCAGGTGCTGGCAAAGGACAGAGCATCCAGCCGGGTGAATACCTATGAAATCATGACCAAACCTACGGTTTGTGTCGATCCCAACATGGACATCCGTTATTGTTCACGCCTCATGTCCACATTCAACCTGATGCGCGTCCTGGTTATCAAGGACAAGGAAATCATTGGCACCGTGAATCCAAGCGCCCTGGTGCTTGAAGGGCTGACTGCAATCGAGGCGAGCGACTGAATGCACCTGATACAGTAGCAATAGAGAGCAATTAATTCTGACATCAGAAACAATCACTCTCTGCCCCGCCCGTTTTCCTTCAATTCGCAATCATCAAATTCCGTCAGTCAAGGCTGCCGGACTGCTCCAGTTCATTTTCCAGTTGATGTGTGACGGCTTTTGGCGAACCCGTGTATCTGCCAACCAGGTCATAGGCTGTAGGTACGACAAACAGGGTGAACAAAGTGCCTGCAATAACGCCGAACAGGATTACCACGCCGATCACGAAACGGGTTTCGGTACCGGCACCCGACGAAATCAGCAACGGGATGGAGCCGGCGGCAGTGGTAATCCCGGTCATGATGATGGGACGGAAACGCACGTCAGCCGCTTCGATCAATGCCTGTTCGAATTCACGGCCCTGGTCACGCAGCTGGTTGGCGAACTCGACTATCAGGATGCCGTTTTTGGCCGAAAGCCCAACCAGCATGATCAGGCCGATCTGGCTGTAAAGATTGAGCGACTGGCCGGTCAGGTATAAACCCAGCAATGCGCCCGTCATCGCCAGCGGCACGGTCAGCATGATCACAAAGGGATGTATCCAGCTTTCGAATTGTGCCGCCAGTACCAGGAACACAACCATGATGCCGAGGGCGAAGATAAACAACAACGATTCACCGGCGAACTTGTAATCACGTGACTGGCCCTTGTAATCGATAATGACCTGCCCTGGCAGGTATTCCTGCACCAGGCCTTCGAGATAAGACAGCGCTTCGCCGAGTGAATAGCCTGATTCAAGGTTAGCCTCCAGCGTAATGGAACGAACACGGTTATAACGGTTGAGCGAAATCGCGTCGGCGAATTCCACCAGCTGAACAAGGTTGGATAGCGGTATCAGCTCACCGCTGCGTTCGGAGCGCACATAGATGTTCTGGATATCGGTCGGCGTGCGCTGCGCCTTGCGTTCGCCCTCCAGTACGATGTAATACTCCTGGCCCTCATCGATGTAGGTGGTGACCCTGCGCGAACCAAGCATGGTTTCGAGGGTACGGCCGATATTGCTGACAGTGACACCCAGGTCGGCGGCGCGGTCGTAATCGATCACGACCTGCATCTGCGGTTTGGTTTCCTTGTAGTCCCAGTCGAGTCCGCGCAGTCCCGGATTATCCTGATCGATTTTAGCCTTAAGGATATCACGCCACGCTGCGAGTTCATCATAGGTGCCGCCGCCTATTACAAACTGCACCGGCTTCTGGATACGTGCACCAAAACCCTGGCGCATCACCACAAAGGCGTGCACACCGGGCAAGTCACTCAGCTTTGCCCTTATTTCATCCATGATTTCCCAGGCGGAGCGACGTTCACCCCAGTCGTCCAGCACCACGATGACAATGCCATTATTGAAAATCGCAACACTGCCAAAACTGCGTGGCGCCCTCACCAGCAAACGTGTGACCTCGCCCGACTCGACCAGCGGCATCAGGCGCCGCTCGGCTTCATTCATGTATTCCTTGATGTATTCATAAGATGCACCTTCGGGCCCGTTAACCAGCACATAGAAAGCGCCGCGATCTTCTTTTGGTGTGTATTCGTCGGGTATGTGCGTTAAAAACCAGGATGAGGCGGAACCGACGCCGATAAACACCAGCACAATAATCCACTTGTGCTTCAGCGATGTAGCCAGTAGCACGTGATAGCCGCGTTGCAGGCGCCTGAAACCCGCATCGACCAGTTGTGTAGCCTTATTTTCTTTTTCACGCGGACTTAGAATCTTCGAAGCCAGCATCGGGGATAACGACAGTGCAACGAAACTGGAAAACGCCACAGCCGCAGCCATGGTAATCGCAAACTCTGAGAACAAACGACCGATATCGCCTTGCAGGAATGCAATCGGTACAAACACTGAAACCAGTACCACGGTGGTTGCAACAACAGCAAAACCGACCTGGCGTGTACCGCGAAAGGCAGCGACCAGCCGTGTTTCTCCGTATTGATCCATACGTCGATGGATGTTCTCCAGTACCACGATGGCGTCGTCCACCACCAGGCCAATAGCCAGTACCAGTGCAAGCAGCGTCAACATGTTGATGGAGTAACCCAGCGCCAGCAATACCAGCGATGTCGCTATCAATGAGATGGGTACGGTCACTGCGGGCACCAGTGTCGCACGCAGACTGCCAAGGAAAAGATAAATAACCAGTACCACAAGGCAGATGGCTATGCCGAGTGTTTTATAAACCTCCTTGATCGCACCTTCGATAAATACCGAGGAGTCATAACTCTGGGCAATCGTCATGCCTTCGGGCAGGGACGGATTCAGGCGTTCCATTTCAGCCCTGGCCGCACGTGCAACCGTCAGCGTGTTGGCCGTAGACTGCTTGATAATACCAATACCGACCATGTGTATGCCGTTACCGCGGAAGAACAGGCGGTCCTCTTCCGCTGTGCGTTCAACCCTTGCAATATCTCCCAGGCGGGTCAGGTGTCCATCACTGCCCTTGGCTATGACCAGGCGGGAAAAATCCTCTGCTGTTCGAAACTGGCGTTTGATGCGCACGGTAAACTGACGCTCTATCGAGTCGATACTGCCCGCTGGCAGCTCGACGTTTTCAGTGCGCAACGCATTCTCCACATCGGCTACGGTGATGCCGCGTGCAGCCAGCTTGTTGCGATCCAGCCAGACGCGAATGGCATAGGACTGTTGACCACCTATGCGTACACGGGCAACGCCGTCCAGCACCGAGAAACGATCGAGCAGGTAACGTTCGGCATAATCCGTCAGTGCTGGCACGGTCAGGCGGTCGCTCACAAGGTTAAGCCACATGATGACATCGTCATCACTGCTGGCTTTCTGGATATCCGGTGGCTCGGCTTCTTCCGGCAGATCATCGAGCACGCCTGAAACACGGTCACGAATATCATTGGCAGCTGCATCGATATCACGGTCGACATCAAATTCGACGGAGATCCTCGAGCGCCCGTCTTCACTGCTGGATTCGATAAAGCGTATGCCTTCAACGCCGGCAATACGATCCTCGATGACGCGCGTAATTCGACTCTCGACCACATCGGCCGAAGCGCCGCGGTAAACCGTATCTAAAGAAACGACCGGCGGGTCGATATTGGGAAATTCGCGCAACGGCAGCCGATCATAAGCGACCAGGCCAAAGGCGATTAACAGCAAAGATAAAACCGCTGCCAGTACCGGGCGCTTAACCGACAGATCGGACAGGATCACGTTTATTTATCCTTGTTATTCTGACCTTTTATGATGGTCGCAATATCAACGCTACCATCATCAACAGCCAGTACATCGAGACTATCACCGGGACCTACCCTGCTGTTGCCGTGTGTTACGACATACTCATCAACACTCAAGCCACTAAGAATCTCTACATAGCCCGGTATTCGGATGCCGATTTCCACCTCTCTTTTCTCGACGGTGTCCTTGCCATCACTGTTGATACGCACCATCACATACTGCCTGTTTGCCAGTGGTAGCAAGGCTGCTTCCGGTATGACGTTTGCCAGGCGTGTATTGCGCAAAAGATCGACCTGCATCAGGATGCCGGGGATGATGCTGCCATCGGGATTCGACAATATTGCACGCACCTGGACGGAACGTGTCACCGGATCAACACGGCTGTCAATGCTTTTAACTTCACCCAGGTATTCCTTGTTGCCAAGTGCCGCTGCACGTGCCCTGATCTTAAGTCCCGGTTTCAGTTCGGCCAGAAACATTGCAGGCACGGAGAAATCGAGTTTGATCTTGCTGGTATCATCCAAAGCCGCAATCAGGTCACCGCTTTCAACCAGCGCCCCGACACTGATGTTGCGCAAACCAACCACGCCGTCAAACGGTGCACGAATGACACGGTCATCAATCCTGGCTTTAGTCGCAGTAATACTGGCCTCGGCCTGCGCCAGTTCGAGACGCGTGCGATCGATTTCATCCGGTGCCGCCAGCTTGCGTTCATCGAGTTGCAGCAAACGGTCCAGTGCCAGTTTTCGTTCGCCATGTACGGCCTGCGCCTGCTTGAGATTGGCCTGTTCTTCGGCCTGATTCAGCACAACCAGTATTTCACCGCTCTTTACCGCCTGACCATCCTCGAAATGGATCTGCTTGATCTTTTCGGAGACATTGGAAGTAATGTTGACTGACTCATTGGCACGAGCCGTACCCAGTGCTTCAACACGGTCAGATATTTCCTTGAGCACGACCGGTGCCACAATCACATGTTTGGGCTTGTCTGCAGCCGCTGCAGCGGCATAGTTGGAGAAATTGCCGGCGATAAGCATCAAAGCCGGCATCAACAGGCCGCTGCTCAGTTTATAGACGCTACAGGGAAGAACGCGTTGATAAGTAAACATCTGTCACTCGTTTGGTACCCATGTCGTGTTCGCTGAATCCTGCTCCCCGTTATCAAAGTGAACCATCCCTGATTTAATGATGATAACTGGAAATCTCCACAAATACTTTGCTCGATTTATGATCATACTGCTTATCAAATCGAAAACGGTGTTCATCATTAACAAGCAGTGCCATTTTCATCAGCCAGTTTAAATTATCAGAAAGCATGGAGACAAACACCTTATTTTTATCAAGGTAAGAATAAATCGGGTCACTTCTGCTGTGGGTTCTTTTCAGGTTTAATTACAACAAACCGCGTACCTGCTCACTGTTCTTTGCCATACAAACCTGTTGAGCAAGTTCTCCTGACTGAGGCAAGCTGGCCTCGCTTGCGATTTTCGCGAGATAAGGAACCATCACCGGAGCCACCGAGAATGCGCGAAAGCCCATACCTAGCAATACGGGCAACACGGCAGGCAACTGAGGTAACAGTCCGCAGAGTTGAACGCTGTCAATATTGTCACCTGCAGCTTCGGCTGCCTGGTTAAGAAATCGAAACAGCTCTGGTGAATATGGATCAAGGTAGCGGCTTACTTCGGCAAGATCACGGTCAGCGGCAAACAGACACTGCATCAGGTCATTGCAGCCGATGGAGACAAAATCAGCGACTTCAAACCAGTGTGGCATTGCCAGTATGGCAGCCGGTGATTCTGCCATGGTGCCGATGGGCAGGTCCTTGTGCAGCTGCTGCTCAATACGGCTGCGCCAGTGGCTGAACTCCTCGAGACTGGTCACATAAGGCAGCAGCAGCTTGAGTTCGAAATCTTCGGCGACCTTGTTGACTGCATGCAGTAGTGCAGTTAGCACGCTGCGCACCGGTTCCACATCGTAGAGTCGAACGCCTTGCATACCCAGGGGCACGCTTATGCCAGCAAGCGGTTTGAGCCAGGGTACTGGCTTGTCTGGAGCGATATCGAGCAGTCGCAAGGTAACGGACAGCGGGGAGACGCGATTACATAGCTCGCGCAATGTGCTTTCATAGAAGGCGGCATCGGGTAGCCCGCCCTGTTCCGGCAGCAGGTACTCTGTACGTACCAGGCCGATCGCTGCTGCACCCTGTTTAACTGCCAGGGCAGCATCATCGACGTTGAAGATACTGGCACGTAAGAAAACATGGCTGCCATCATTTAAAGCGATTGCCTCGCCAGCCTGTGGCGATTCAGGTGCAGGTATTGCCTTTAATCCAGCATCCGGTGATTTGATTATCGTGCCCTGAAAGCCGTCGATAACGACTTCTTCGCCCAGTTCAAGCTTGCTTGCCGTATCACTGCTAAGCAGCACGGTGGGAATGCCCAGGGTATGTAAACGAATCATCGGATGTGATAACGGCGCGGCATCGATCACCATGATGCCGGATGGCCGGATATCGAGTACAGCCAGTTCCTGCTGAGTGAGCATGAGGATGTTATCGAACGAGGCACCCTTGTAACCACGGCACAAAATACCGCGGGCGGTGCCCGGAACAAAAGGTGTGACCTGCAATATGGACATAGGCTTCTTATGTTAGCGATGTTTTTATGCTGTTATATGAATCAAGCGATAAGAAAGCCCGGAGTAAATCTCCCGACACCAGGAAATCTATCAGATTCATTCGAAAAGGCTGTCTTTTATTACTACCCGGATTCTGCATTGTTATCCAGGTTACACACGTGAGAGTGCAAATAATACGGGTGCTTGAGATTAATGACCTGGTTATATAAGGCTGGCGCCCCATGTTTTCATGTGATCAAGCAGCTGCCTGTTCAGTTCTGCATTTTCTTCAAGGCATCAATAATGGTTGATGGTTCCATGCGTTGTTTGTAGTCCGTATCAGCATGCATTGCCCGCACCACGCCACTGGTATCGATTACAAAACTGCCTGGAACTGGTAGCACATTACGGTCTTTGCCATTAAAGGCTTCAATGTCCAGGCCGTGTTTTTTGTAAACAGCAACCAGGTCGTCCGGTAATTCAAAATACAGCCTGTATTCTTTCATTACCTTGTTATCCAGATCACTCAAGACTTCAAACGGATAGCCTTTTTGCTTGAACTGCTCTATCGACTTATCAGGCGTTTGTGGTGTAATCGTAATTAACTGGGCGCCATATTTTGTAAACTCTGGCAGGCTCTCCTGCAATGCATGCAAATGCATGTTGCAGAATGGACACCAAGCACCCCGATAGAAAACAAGTACCACAGGCCCTTGTTTTAATTTGTCTTTTAAATTGACCGGTTTACCCAGCGCATTATTCAAAACGAAATCAGGTGCTTTCTCACCAACCTTGATACCCGGGTCTGGCATGCTGCTGGCGAGATCCTTGCCCGCTTTTTCCATAACAGCCATATCGCTGGATGAAAATGGTGATTTTTCTTTTGCTGATTTTTCCAAGTACTGATCGAGCGACTGCTGATAGCTCGGGAGCTCATCTGCCGCTGGCATGCCTGCAGGTGCAAGCAGTAACAACAGACTCAAATAATACAAACCGCGTGTTAGATATGGCACGGAAGCTTCCCCCTGGTTTGCAATTAAGATCAGGTGCTAATTACAGCACGGATCGAAGAAGTGAATCAAATCCCTTTGATTCTAATATTAGAAAATGTTGATTGCTGACTCACAGTTGCCCCACCCAGGTGGGGCAGTAGTGAGCCTGACTCGATTGATCGATAGGATATGGGTTACTCGCCTCCTACGCGGCCCAATACCTGGATTTCGACACGACGGTTCTTCGCGCGACCTTCCTTGGTTTCGTTGCTTGCAATCGGGCTTGTTTCACCCTTGCCAGTGGTAATTATTTTACTGGCGTCAACGCCTGTACTGATCAGGTAATCACGCACAGAAGCTGCACGCAGCTTCGAAAGCGACATATTGTCTTTTTCGTCACCTTTGTCATCGGTGTGCCCGATAATTTCGATAAAAGTAGCACGACTCAACAGATCGGTCGCAGCATCACGGTTTGCTTCAAGCAATGCCTTCCCCTGCTCGGTTAGCTCGTAACTTTTGCGCTCGAACATTGCCACGCTCGGAAATATCAGGGTGTCCAGGGCGCGCACTTCAGCGACCACGAGAATATCCACGCGACGGTTCTGCATACGGCCTTCACGGGTGTCATTCGAAGCAATCGGCTCTTCAGATCCTCGACCGATGATACGTATCTGGTCTTCATTAGCGCCGGTGGATATCAGGTAATCAGCCACACTCCTGGCGCGTTCGCGCGATAACCACATGTTGTACCTGGGATCACCTGAACTGTCTGTATGACCTATGACGACCACCATATATGCATCCGTGATTTCTGGCCCGATGGGTTTTCTATACGTTTCAATCGTTTCAATACCATCTTCATTGAGCACGGCACTATCAAAGTCGAACATTGAGGCACCAACAATACCCATGCCTGCAATTACGCCCGTGCCGTCGCCTTCGAGCACTTCGACCTCGGCAACGGGTTCCGCGGCATCCTCACGGGTTTCGTTGCCAGAACAACCAGACAGCAGCACACCTGCCGAGAGCAGACCAAGCAGTCCAGTGAAAATCATCTTGTTTGTAATATTCATAATGAGCCCTTTTGTGTTTAATTAATTCTTAGTAACCCTGATACCGCTGTTGACCCATGCTTCTCGGCAAGTGAGTTTTTGGCCAAGAATAGCCACAGGAAAATAACAGGATAAAGAAGTTACCTGCAAATAGTATTGATATGCGTCAAATTACGGTCTCATAAGACCTGGTAATGGGGTATCCGTTATGTCATCTCGATCGAAAGTGAGAGATACCCCGACTGGCGTTCAAATGATATGGAACATCTTCGGCGTTAAGTGCCCAATCGTAATAATCCAGTTACAGCTTGAGATATTCAGCTTGATTTCAGTTTCCGCTGCTACTTTATGCCCGGTAAGCAGATAACAGGAGCACTGATTAACATGATCAAGCCAGCGCAAATTAAAGTATGGGACCCGGTTGTAAGGTTCTTTCACTGGTCATTAGCGAGTGCATTTCTGATAGCCTACGTTACAGAAGAAGACTTGCTCAGCATTCATACCCGGGCTGGCTATCTTATTGCCGGCCTTCTCGTCATCCGAATTATATGGGGATTTACTGGCACGCAATATGCACGGTTTTCTGATTTTATCTATAGCCCCTCAACGATTATCCACTTTCTGAAAAATACTCTGACACTCAGGGCCAAACGCTACCTGGGTCACAACCCTGCTGGTGGCGCCATGATTATTCTTATGATCACCAGCCTGCTGGCGACGACCACAAGCGGCATTTTACTGTTAGGCGCTGAAGAGCAGGCGGGCCCTGTTGCTCACTGGTTTACCCGGACAGGCGGATTATGGGGTAAGGCCCTGGAAGAACTGCACGAGTCTTTTGCGAACTTTACACTGCTGCTTGTATTTATACATATCGCCGGTGTCATTGTAGAGAGCCTTATACATAAAGAAAACCTGGTATCTGCGATGTTAGACGGCTTCAAGTCAGCAGACACCTCAACACATGAAGAATCGTTATGAAAACATATTATTTGATATTCGTAGTACTCACCAGTACACCTGTAAATTCTGTTTTGGCGGAAAACACAGTTATCGACACCTTATTACAGCTTTATGCTTCTCAGGGCGCTGCAGCAGCAGATGCAGAACAGGGCCAGTTTCTCTGGCAGAAATCATATCAGGCCAATGGTGAATTTGTAGAACGCAGATGTGCGTCCTGCCATACAGAAAAGTTAACAGCACCCGGCAAGCACATAAAAACCAGCAAATTGATCGAACCGATGGCGCCTTCAGTAAACCCGCAGCGCTTGACAGATCAAAAGAAGATTGAAAAGTGGTTCAAACGTAACTGTAAATGGACCATGGGGCGTGAATGCACTGCTCAGGAAAAAGCCGATTTACTACTTTATATAAACAAATAACATACATGGAGATAACTCATGAAAAACGCTCTCGCAATCAGCGCCGTAATATTTACCATTGGTTTTGTC
Source organism: uncultured Gammaproteobacteria bacterium (assembly GCA_937998645.1). Lineage (GTDB taxonomy): Bacteria > Pseudomonadota > Gammaproteobacteria > SZUA-229 > SZUA-229 > JABDQW01. Next base: position 84,463 of record CALLCZ010000037.1, on the reverse strand, counting down.
ACAATACCTGTTGTCTGGAGCGACGACGATTATTATTGGCGGGGTATGGATGAATACAGGCATCGATCGACAGGCGTTGACACTGTATCAAGCACTGCTTACAGGGAAGAATGCGGCAGCTGTCACATGGCTTACTCGCCTGGTCTGTTACCATCCAGCTCATGGATGAAATTGATGTCAGGTTTAGATGACCATTTTGGTGATAATGCTGAGCTGGATGCAGAAACTGGAAAATCGATTACCGGGCTTCTTATGACGTACAGTGCAGACCGGTCTGATTACCGACGGGCCCGCAAATTCAACAGTTCCATTCAACACAATGATGCGCCTATACGAATTTCACAAACACCCTACTTCATGCATGAGCATGATGAAATCCCTGACCGTATGGTAACAGGCAACCCTGATGTGAAAAGTTTCAGTCACTGTAATGCCTGCCACATCAGGGCCGAACAAGGGTCATTCAATGAACACGACATACGTATACCCGGCTATGGTCAATGGGATGATTAAAGCTATACTTTTGCGATGAAGAGCGAATTCTCCATCATGCTGCTCATATCGAGCCTGTTGATCTCAAGTCCGGTACATGTTGTACGGGCAGATGACGATTATATAGAGGCGAAACGTCTGCGGTATGAAGGCAAGATCATGTCACTGGAAGAAATAATGAAAAATGTCAGGAAGACATACCCCGGAAGAATACTCGAGGTCGAGCTGGAAAATGAAAAGGGGCGCATCATATATGAACTCGAAATCCTCGGTAATGACAGCATTGTCAGAGAAATCTGTATCGATGCAAAAAGCGGCAGATTACTATCCGTAGAAGAGGATGACTAATCATGCGTCTGCTGCTTGCTGAAGATGACTATGATCTGGTACTCACGCTTAAAAAAGACTTGCAAGCAGCCGGGTATGCGGTCGACCTGGCAGATAATGGCATCGATGCAGAACATCTGGGCAATGAAAATATTTATGATATCGCGATACTCGATATAGGACTGCCACAACGAAATGGCCTTGACGTTCTGAAAAACTGGCGAAATACAGATAATCGACTCCCGGTCATCGTGCTCACAGCACGCAATGCCTGGTACGAACGTGTTGATGGTTTTAATGCCGGCGCAGACGATTATCTTGGGAAACCCTTTCATGTTGAAGAACTGTTAGCCAGGATAACTGCGCTACTGCACCGTAGCCGGCAACAGCCCGGTGGAAAACTGACTGCTGCTGGATTATCGCTTGATGAAGAACAGCAATCAGTGACACTGGAAGACGGTCAGACACATGCATTAACGGGTACTGAATTTCGCCTGCTGCGTTATTTTTTGCTAAACCGCGGCCGGGTATTGTCCAAGTCACTACTGACTGAACATGTCTATGACTTCGATTCCGACAAGGACAGTAATGTTATCGAGGTATATGTCAGGCGCTTACGCCTTCTGCTGGGAAAAAAATGTATTGAAACACGCCGCGGCCAGGGCTATGTATTCAGGAATGACGATTAATGCAGTCTATACAGGCCAGGCTCAGTACCGGTTTATTATTCAGCCTGATTATTGCTTTTTCTGCGCTGTGGTTGCTGGTGAGTATTAGCATCAAGACTCTGGCGGAAGACTACATTGCCTCACGCCTGTTGCATGATGCAGAAACATTGCTCAGCACGATAGAATTCGAGAAAGATGGAAAATTGACACTAGCCGACCAGCGTATCGACCTTGTCTATAACCAGCCGTTTTCCGGTCACTATTATGTTGTTATCAGCGATGAACAATATATCAGCTCAAGGTCTTTATGGGACTACCGGCTAGCACCTGTCGTGGTTAATACAGATGAGCAGCTACTTACTAAACAACCAGGGCCGGAACAACAATCGCTGCTGGTCATCTCCAGGGGTTTTATCAAACAGGGAAACCCGGTTGTGGTATCAATTGCAGAAGACCTCAACCCAATCAATAAAAATATCATTCAGTTTCAGTATGGCTTTTCCGCACTGGCCCTGGGCATGTTATTGCTGCTGGTCATTTTTCAGGTGATCATATTACGCAGAAGTCTGATGCCTGTAACCAGCATTCATACTGAGTTAAAAAAACTCGAGCAGGGGAAGCTGGAGAGACTCAATACCGACTCACCCGCTGAACTTCGCCCCCTGATCATCGAAGTGAATCATCTTCTGGCAGTCACGGGGGATCGCTTGCGTCGCTCACGTGATGCCTTGAGCGACCTGGCCCATGCGATCAAGAAACCATTAACGGTGATCCAGCAGCAAACTCATAATAATGATTCAGCTGAAGCGAGTAAAAAAACGATATTGAAACAGACTGATGAGATATATCAACTAACCGATCGTATATTAAAGCGCGCCCGTCTTGCAGGTCACAGTCATGGCGGTGCCCTGTTTTCATTTACTGAAGATCTTCCAGCGCTGATCAAAACACTCGAGATGATGTATCCCGATAAAACGGTGCACCTGGCCACAGATATCCCGGCAGATATTAACTGTCCCGTTGACCGTCAGGACATGCTCGAATTACTTGGCAACCTGCTTGATAATGCTTACAAATGGGCTAACCACAACATCATACTCAGCGTCAGCAAGATTGATAACAATTTTCAAATCTGCATTGAAGACGATGGGCCAGGCGCAAACCCTGATAAGTTCAGCGAATTGTCTCACAGAGGTGTTCGTCTGGATGAACAAACAGCCGGGCATGGTTTTGGACTTGCAATTGTTGCAGATATGGTCAATGACTACGACGGCAGCATCAGCTTTCAGCGATCCGACAAACTCGGTGGCTTCAGGGCGGATATCACTTTAAATTGCGTAAGCAATTGAAATGAGTATACTGGCTGCGGATATCCCTTGGGTAATGTTGATTACTTGAAAATTACAGCCCGGTGTCCCGGTTAATTTAATTAAAGGAGTTTCAAATGAAGCTTGCAGTCAATGCTACGATTGTTCTACTGCTAACGACCCTGTCAATCACAGGCTGTTCCAGTGCGCCCGAACCGAAGGATGATTCCTATAATCAGGCTGATACGCAGAGATCCAGAGCAAAGCAGGCACAGGATGAACTGTCTTCTGAAACAAACGGGAAGTAATGGTCCGGGGGCAGCCTAACGAAGCCGGAAAGCTTTCAGGCTGACATAGATGCTTATTATCTATCAGCCCGGGATCACATTGCACTCGACTAAAAGCTAAATACTGAGCTCTTTATCGCCCTTTGCCACTCGTCCCTCTACCCTCGTTTTACGTCCCGCAAAATGTTTTATGCACGACCTCATCCGGTTGCGGTGGTTGCATCCAGGCTTCCTTGCCGGGCTGCAAATCATAGGGCTGTTGCAGGACTTCATGTAATGCATGAAACACGGAAAAATCGCCATGGTCTTCTGCTGCCCGTATGGCCGCTTCAATCAAATGGTTCCTGGGTATATAAACAGGGTTGACTGCACGCATCCTGGCTTTTCTTTCGTCACTGTCACTGTCTTCCTGGCGTAACCGCTGGCGCCATTTATCGAGCCATTGGGTTAACGATGCCGCATGATCGAACATAGCCAGAATGGCATCGTCTTTTGATGCATCCATGTCGAGCATTGACAGTCGAAAAAACGTCAGTGTGAAATCAGCATTGCTGCTGGCCATGATGGCAAACAACTCTTCAACCAGCGCCCTGTCCTGCTCAAGTCCGGACTTGAGCCCGAGCTTGGCGCGCATCCCCGTTAACCAGTGGCCCTGGTAGGAGCTGATAAAGCCTTCAAGGCGATCCCTGGCCATTTCAACAGCAGTACCGGTATCCGCATCGATCAAATGCAACAGGCACTCGGCAAAGCGGGAGAGGTTCCACAAGCCGATATTTGGCTGATTGTTATAGGCATAACGCCCATGATGGTCAATCGAGCTATACACCCTGTCATGTGCATAATGATCCATGAATGCGCAGGGGCCATAGTCGATGGTTTCGCATGCAATCGACATGTTGTCTGTGTTCATCACGCCATGAATGAAGCCAAGCTGCATCCAGTGTGCAATCAATGACGCCTGCCCCTCGATGACGGCATCCAGCAATGCTGGATACGGGTTTTCGACCTGCTTGAGGTGCGGATATTGATTTTCGATCACATAGTCAGCCAGTCGGGTAAGGGCCGCCGTGTCCCCCCTGGCGAGAAAATACTCGAACGTTCCGATTCGAACAAAACTGGCAGCAACACGCGTGATGATTCCCCCCGGCAACAGCTGCTCCCTTGCAACCTCCTCCCCCGTCGTTACTGCCGCCAGTGCGCGCGTTGTTGGCACCCCCAGCCTGGCCATGGCTTCACTCACCAGGTATTCGCGCAGAACCGGCCCCAGCGCAGCACGGCCATCACCGTTGCGTGAAAAAGCCGTCTGCCCCGTTCCCTTCATATGAATATCGAAAGAGAGTCCGTCCGGGTTATGTATCTGGCCAAGCAGCAGCGCGCGGCCATCGCCCAGGTCAGGGTTGAAATGCCCGAACTGATGCCCGGAATAAGCCATCGCCAGCGGCTGTGCACCCTCGGGTACATGGTTGCCGGCAAATACTGCTGCGCCCGCTGATGAACTCAAAGCCGTGTCCGCAAGCCCGAGTTCATCGCTCAGTACCCGGTTAGAAATAATCAGTTCAGGATTCTGAACAGGCGTTGGTTTGATCGACTGGTAAAAACCACGACCAAGACCGAAATAACTGTTTGTAAAGGGATTGGATTTCAACTGAAAAGGACCGCAGCGATGAGTGGTGAGAAATACTGGCTGTTATTGTGCACACTGCTGTTGCATTGACCAACCCACTATAAGTGGGGGATTCATCAGAAAAAGGTCTTGCTGACAGGGCTAGTTTCTACTGGTATGTCTATTCGTTCATTAAAACTGTTTTGATCGGGCCTGAAAAACCCTTGAAGTGGGGTCACGCGCATTCCCCGTCCATTAATTAATTCTAATCGGCGCCTGCTGATTCGATAATGGCTCTATCTGGCCGATGATGACGGCATCGGAATATCCCATTGCATGTAATTCATCGATGCAGGCGCCAGCGTGTTGATCAGGTACACCCGCCAGCAGGCCTCCGGCGGTTTGCGGGTCGAATAACAATGGGAAGGCCGGATGTTTCGAAGCCTGTTCAACATCGTGGATGGCACGACGCAAGCGCAGATTTTGAGGTTGCAGCGATGACAGGATACCGGCCCTGACGGTTTCCAGAGCGCCATCCAGCAAGGGTATCGCTTCCATGTTTAAAACCGCATCAACCTCAGATGCCCTGGTCATTTCAACCAGGTGGCCGACGATACCGAAACCGGTAAGGTCGGTACATGCCGTCGCACCGTGGCGTTGCAAACACACTGCGGCCTGCTGGCTGGATACCAGCATCGACTGGATTGCGGCATCTATCCAGCGGCCTTTGGCTTTGGTGCGCATCTGTGCGGCAAACAATGTGCCGGTGCCGACGGGCTTGGTCAACACAATGGCGTCACCGGGCTGAAGTCCCTGTTTACGCCAGACCTTGTCCGGATCGATCAGGCCATTTACGTTTAATCCAAAGGCCAGTTCTGCACCTTCACTGGAGTGGCCGCCTGCAAGCACTGCGCCGGTTGGCTCAAGCATATACAAAGCCCCGGCTAGCAGTTCGTATAATGTCTCTTCAACAACGCGTTCGCGTCCGTAGGGGACGGTTGCAATCGCCAGCACGGATTGTGGCTCTGCCCCCATAGCAAAGATATCGCCCAGGGCATGATTGGCTGCAATAGCACCGAAGGTATAGGTGTCTTCAATGAAGGCACGAAAATAATCGACACTCTGAACCATGAGCTTGCCGTCTGGAACGCTCAACATCGCACAGTCATCGGGTGCGTCACGGCCGATCAGCACATCATCGCGTTGCGTATCAGGCAGGCGTTGCATGACACGGGATAACACCGTAGCGCCTACCTTGGCGCCACATCCACCACAGCGCATGGCCAGGGTGGATAATTCCCTGATTGCGTCCGCATCGGCAATGCCTGCTGCCAGGGCCGGGTTATCTTCCTGTTCCATGTCGGGTAATTCATTAAAGTTGCGCATGAATTTTCTGTCGATCCAGTCTTTCATGGTCCACAACCAGGCTGACTCATGCGACCAGTTGCCGCGCGATGCGACGGCATACTTATCACCGGTGCTGATCAGGCCGAGGAAGTTCTTCTGGGCGCGATAAGGGCGCAAGGCTTTGGCCGTCGCAGCTGCTCTCAGGTTATGCGCGAGCACCGGTCCCTGGCGCACGGCGAACACCCCTGACTTGGGACGCGGGTCGCTTAACGCGGCCGCATCGCCCACCGCAAAAACATGTTCATGTGATAACGACTGTAAATGCCTGTCGACCTGGATAAAGCCATCCTCATCTACTGCAAGCCCCGATTGTGCAGGCCAGCCTGGTGAAGATGCCGTGGTCACCCAGATAACCGCGTCACTCTCGATTGAGCTGCCATCAGCCACACGTAAGCTGTTCTCTGTGACTTCAATCACCCTCACGCCGGTTTTAATCCCAATATTGCGATTGGCAAAGATACGCTCGAAACGTTTTCTGACCCCGGCGTTATGCATATGCATGATGTAATCGCTGGCCGTGATCAGCGTATAGTGCAGTCGTCCGGGATCCTGTCCTGCTGCGCGCAGGCTATCCTGTAAGCGAAGCTGTGTGGACAAGGCCAGTTCGACACCGCCAGCACCTCCGCCGACGACGACGATGCGAAACGGACCCTCGCTGTCTTGCACGCGCTCAATCAGCTGCTGCCATTTGCGCAGAAAAACATCGATGGGTTTCGCGGCAAGGGCGTATTCATCAACACCGGGTATATCGATGCTGTTGGGCCGGGATCCAGTGTTTATCGAAACAATGTCATAGTTAATGGCAGGACGTCCCGGTGCATAAACCCGCTTTTTATCGAGGTCTATTCCGCTGACCTCGGCATGATAAAGACGCGCACCGGCAAATTGAGCCAGCGGCCCAAGATCGATATGACAGTCATCGTAGTCATAATGTCCGGCTACGTAACCGGGCAACATACCCGAATAAGGCGTATGAATATCACGCGTTATCAGGGTAATGCGCAGGCCAGCTAGCGGCTTCATAGCGAATCTTTTCAAAACCGAAACATGCGCGTGACCGCCACCAATGAGTACGAGGTCTTTTACGACAGGGGCATTGTTTTTTTGCATAATTAAAATCGGGGCGTCTTCAAAGGGCGCAGGTGCGAAAACCGGCAAAGACATCATTGCGATCGGGGCCGTAGTAAGTTCGCCAGGTATTACGAATCATACGCGCACGCGTGGTCCATGCACCACCACGCAATACTTTTGTGATACCGAATAACGGCTGAGAATAATCCTGGTACATATCCGGGTCAAAACCGGGATAAGGCGCAAAGGTATCCTGCGTCCATTCCCAGACATTACCGATCATTTGACGGCAGCCAAAAGCACTGTCACCTGCGGCATGTGCACCAACATCAATGGTGCCCAGTGCAAAACCATCGAGGTTTGCCTGGTCCGGGCGTGGTGCTTCATCTCCCCATGGAAACTGACGCTTGCCGGCAGCCAGCGATTGTCCATCGGCCGAAGGTTCAGCGGCTGCTGCAACTTCCCATTCAGCCTCGGTGGGCAGTCGCCTGCCGGCCCAGCGGCAGTAGGCGCGGGCTTCATGCCAGCTGACATGTATCAGGGCCGCATTCATTGGCAATGATCGCCACTGATCGAATTGCCTGAGTTTCCAGCCATCTGCATCCTGGCGCCAGTAAACGGGGTGTTCAAGACCCGCCTGCCTGAGCCATTGCCAGCCTTCATCGTCCCAGTATTCCTGTTTGCTGTATGCATCAGCCTGCACAAATTTCAAATATTCGCCATTACTGACGGCCGCCCTTGCGATGCTAAACGGTTCGACCTCGATGCTATGTGCCCATTTTTCATTATCAAATACAAAGCCATCCTGAGGTGTGGCGCCGAGCATAAACGTGCCGCCAGGAATACTGGCATCCCCTCTCAGGTCGCCGGCATCCAGAATACTGTGCCCGGCTTTGCCGATACCGGGTTCGGGGTAATTCAGTGTCTGGCGCGTATAGGTGTACGCTTCATTATGCATATCATGATGGAACACGGCGTATTGGGCGAGGTAGTCTCTTTGTGCGTCATCGCCAGTGGCCAGGCAGTCTTTAACCCTGTCCTCGACGGCCTGGATATAAGCCAGGGTCTGTTGCAGCTCAGGCAGGGGCAAGTCCCAACGTTCATCATGCGCAATGCTGATCGAGTCATACAGTCGGTCAGCATCTTCGCGAATCGCTGACCTGTTCAGATGGTGGCGCAGTACCCAGTATTCGTAAAAGTAAGCGGCATGGCCGATTTCCCAGAGTAAGGGATTGACGGTTGCTAACAATGGTCCCGTCAATTGCGCCCGGGAGAGACCATCAATCAATGCCATCGTTCTTTGATGCGCATCCTCAAGTTGAATTGCAATGGTATCTGGATTAAGTTTGTGCATGCTCATTCGTTTTTGTCAGATGCGGGCATTCAGTCAGGACAGGCAAATCAGTATATAAGACCATCTTGATTTGTATGGGTCATAGTATAAGACTGCAACATCTTCACCCGCAATGGCGGTGTTATGTTTGCGCCTTTCAAGCCTGGCTACAGTAACACTAACAATAACCCTGATATTACCTACCCGACGATGCGCATTATACTGATTACACCAGCACCACCCCAGTCAAGAGCCGGTAACCGGGCAACGGCCACTCGATGGGCGAATATATTAAGATCACTGGGGCACCGGGTTGCGATTGCTACGACATATACCGGCCAGAATGCGGATCTGATGATCGCCCTGCACGCCTGGCGCAGTGCGGAATCGATACAGCAATTCTCCGATGCTTTTCACGAACGCCCGCTTATCGTGGCTATTACCGGAACAGACGCCTATCGCTTTATTCACAGTCATCCTGAAACCACCCTGCAATCCATCAGGCTGGCAGACTACCTGGTCGGCCTGCATGATCTGATCGGGAATACGCTACCGCAAAATGAACGTCACAAGCTGTCTGTAATTTACCAGTCAGCCCAGCCGATTGGCAAACGCGAACCCTACAGGCGTTATTTTCATGTCTCGGTCATGGGCCATTTGCGCGATGAAAAAGACCCGATGCGTCCTGCCATGGCAGTACGTAATCTTCCTGCCAGCAGTCGCATACAGGTACACCACTATGGCAAGGCGCATACGCCGGAATATGCAAAACAGGCACAGGCTGAAATGAATTCAAACACGCGCTATCAATGGCATGGCGAAATAGCGCACCATAAAATCAGGCAGGTTTACCGACGCACCCGTCTGCTGGTATTGCCGTCCCGCATGGAAGGCGGCGCCAATGTGATCTCGGAAGCCATTGTCGCTGGTGTACCGGTGATTGCTTCCGATATAGAAGGCTCAATAGGACTTCTTGGTGACGACTATGCCGGTTATTATGCAGCGGAGAATGAGCAGGCCCTGTCAACACTGTTATTGAAAGCGGAATCTGATACTGCCTGTTACAAAAAGCTGGAAAAAGCCTGTATTGCCAGACAACCGCTGTTTACACTCGAAAACGAAACCAGGGGATGGCGTGAACTTCTGAAGAAGGTATAGCAACAGACGGGAGATTCTATGGCTAACATGGAAGAATCATCTCCTGTTTTTTTCTCGCCGAGGCGCAGAGAACGCAGAGTAAATATGTGTATATTGAGGCTGTGATACCTGCGCCATCCATGCATCCTTGATCTTCCGGATTCCAGGGTGCAGCAATTTCGGTGTCATTCCCTCGCGCGTGGTCTGTTTCAGGATGATCTATGCCGGTCCATGATTACTTTTTTTTAGCCTGTATTGATTACCGCCAAAGCTCCTCTCATCGCGGAGTTACCGCCTTTTTTTGAGCAGGATCAATACTTAAGGGCCTGATATGCGCTAAGTTTGTACTTTGCTACCGGTCTGTCGACAAGGCTTATGCCTTGCCCGGTGACATTGAACCATTAACTGAACTGATTTCAGGAGTAGATAACTGTGGCCCAAGAAATGAACCCCGAACAGATCGAGGTGGACGGTAAAACGCTGAGTCTTAAGGATTATGTAGAGGAACACGAAGAGCTCGCAAACCAGAATGCCGCCCTCAGGTCACAAAACAAAAAGGCTATCAGACGCTACCGGCGCGAAGAGGAACTGAAGCCGTTCCAGGCCGAGTTGTTGAAGCTCCAGCAGTACCTCGAAGAGAAACAGCGGCGCATGATCATCCTGTTCGAGGGCCGCGATGCAGCGGGCAAAGGCGGTACCATTCGCCGGGTCACCCGCTACATGAACGAGAAACACTACCGCGTAGTGGCACTCGGCAAGCCGACCGAAGAACAGAAAACCCAGTGGTACTACCAGAAGTACGTGTCACAGTTTCCGCGCGCCGGCGAGACCGTGCTGTTCGACCGCAGCTGGTACAACCGTGCCATGGTCGAGCGCGTGTTTAATTACTGCAGCGAAAAGGAATACTACGATTTCATGCGCGGCGTCGTCGGTTTCGAGCGCGACCTGGTCCGACAGGACACCATCCTGGTGAAGCTCTATTTCAGCGTCACCAAAGAGGAGCAGGCACGCCGTTTCGAGCGTCGCAAAACAGACCCGCTGAGGCAGTGGAAACTCAGCGAGGTAGACCTGCAGGCGCAGGACCGCTGGGATGATTTCACCAACGTGAAATATGAAATGCTGAAACGCACCCATACGATCGACGCACCATGGACGGTGGTACGTTCCAACGACAAGCACCTGGCCAGGCTGAATGCCATCAAGGCGATCCTGAACGCGGTACCCTGTGAGCGTCATGACCTGTCACTGGACTTCGCTCTCGATGAAAACATCATCGTATCGGGTTCTCGCGAACTCGAAATGATGGAAGTCGAGCGGGTGCGAAGCGGCAAGTTCACCGGCTGAAGAGCTGTAAGCGGAGGAATAAAACAATGCCAAATGAACTCGATCCGCAAGTTGACCAATGGTATGCCCATCTTGATAAAGGCCAGCGTTTTTACGTTACAGCCGTTAACGAAGAAGAAAATACTGTAGATATACAGCATTTTGATAGTGATATTGAAGAGTTCAGCCTGGATGAATGGCGTGATCTCGATATTGAGTTGAGTGAGGCGCCAGAAAGCTGGACAGGCGCCCTCGATATTACAGAGCAGGACGATCTGGGCACCGGTGTAACTGATACCACGCCTGATGACTGGTCTGAACCAGGCGAAGATTTCAGACAACCCGACAAATAAACCGATAAAGGGATCATCTCCTTTAACTCACCGAGATAATCCTGAATGGGCATTAAGAATGTCCACAGATGAAAGCAGATAATACTAATTTGTAATAGTCAGAATTCAAACTGACAACGCGCGTCATATTAAATCAAACGCCGACTATGTTTTTTACCATTACAGCCGGGGTTGTCTAGATCGAAAAGGCTAAAGAAATATACTCTCGCAGAGGCGCAGAGGCCGCAAAGAAAGATTAAAATAAGATATTATTATTTGTAATAGTCAGGATTCAATCTGACAGTCAGTGTCGCATTAACTCAAACCCGGACTATGATCTTTTGTCAGTAAAGCCAGAATTAGCGATATAGAAGAATCCATCGATATTTACTCTCGCCAAGGCGCAAAGCACGCAAAGGTGTTTGGGGTAAGAACAAAACATTGAAATTCTCTGCGGACTCTGCGCCTCTGCGAGAGAAATAATCATTAGATCTCGCCGGGGCACAAAGTACGCAAAAGCGTTAGGGCTAAACACAAAAAAACAATGAAGTTCTTGGCGATCTTGGCGCCTTTGCGAGAGAATATACTACAAACCACTAAACCCGTCCGGTTTAGATCATGCGAAATCTGACAGAAACTGTCAGATCAGGTCTGGACCACTACATATTATTATTTGTAACAAAGACATCACAGCTCTGCGTTCTCAGCGCCTCTGCGAGAAATCAGGATGTTAATAATTATTCGGGATCAGCCCCCTTTAATTAATTCAATATGATTCAGTTCGAATATGAAGCGGGGCCTGCCGCCTGTCATTGCTATTTATCTTTCTGCAGTAAATCGACACGGATAGGCATCAGGAAATGTGCACCATCATCACCGATGTGCTGCTCAAAACGTTGCTTGACCAGTTTATATAGTTCCTCATCCAGTGAGTGATTGCTATGTGTGGCTTTGATTGTGTTGTTTTCGAACTCGACAAAATCTTCAAATTTCATTGGCGAGTTAAAAAATGTTTCTTCCGCCAGGCTAAACAGGCCCTCATCGACTGCTTTTTTTATAGTGTTAAATGCTGCTTCACGAACTTTTTGCTCGTCATGGAATAAACGCAGGATTTCATTAAATTCACCGGCAAATATTGGCTCGGATATATAGAGCAGTCCGCCCGGTTTCAATACACGCCTGATTTCGTGCATTGACGGTTCCATCAGTTCAAGTGGTACATGGTGCAGTGATTTAAACATGAAGACCACGTCGACCGATTCATCTTCCAGCGGAATATCCTGTGCACCGGAAAGACCAAATGTTACATTTGGAAGATCCGTAATCTGCAGGTTTTTTTCATGAGCAATCTCGTCAACTTCCAGGGCAGTAATCTTGCGATCAACACCGCTTGTCGCTATGTTGCGGGTAATTTCAGCACTGCCACAACCTAACTCCAGGATGTGTTTACCATCCAGCGACAGGAGACGATTGTATATTTCAGGTTCAGGACAATTTACATCGATTTGTTCTGCAGCTATTTTCATGGTTCAACCTCTTGAGAAAACCGGGGTCAGTTTATAGAAAGACCAATCAACCGGGTTTCAATGAAATAAATCTGTTTATTTTTATATCACAAGCGGCCCTTCGACTTCGCTGAGCACAGGCTTCAGCCGCGAACCTGCATCAGATCATGTGAAAGGCCCTGTTCCTTTCAACTCTTTCCTTCACCGCTACCATCAACAAGCACATGCTCAAACACCGGCGGATGTTCTTCGCCATAGTATTCTATATATCGATCCCAGTCCTCAAGTTTTGCCCGATCGCGCGCATCACCACGATCGGCAAGCCGTTGTCTGCGAATTTCGGGTGGGCATTGTACATAGTGCACTTCTACCGGGCTGCATAATTCACTGGCCAGCTTCGCAGGCCAGCCAGGATCCTGGATTTCACTGGTAAAAGGCCCGGTTATCACAACATCATGATAAGGGAGATTTTCACGTGCTATATCAAAAAGCGCCTGGTAGATGGGCTCGCGATAAGTTCGCTTGAAATACTCAGAATCCCGGTCATCCGGACTGTGTCCGGATTCTGCCAGTCCTGTCTTTACCAGTCGTTCGGTTACTGTGTCGATGTCCAGTATGGACGCTTTCCTGTCAGCGGCTAATTGCTTTGCATGTGTAGTCTTACCTGAACCAGGTGTTCCACATATGATGATTGCTCTTGGCATATCAGTAATAAGGTTTAGAGAGTGTTATTCTCCAGGATTATAAACAATTGCTCACTGTCCCTGTTTATTTATGTCCATGTTCTCACGCATATAGCTTTACGATTTCAAATAATTCATGCATGATTCCTGTTAACTTTTTTTTGGTCACCCAGGAACATCTTATGTCCTACTATTTCAGCACCCTTACGGATTTAAACTACGAAGACGCCATTGTTAAAACCACTGAAGAGCTTAAAAAGGAGGGTTTCGGGGTTCTTACCGAAATTGACGTTAAAGCTACTCTAAAGAATAAAATTGACGTAGATTTCCCGAGGTATATTATTCTGGGAGCCTGTAATCCCCAGTTTGCGCATCAGGCCCTGCTTGCAGAAGAACACATTGGAGCCATGCTTCCCTGTAATGTGGTGGTCAGGGAAAATAAAGCAGGACAAACAGAAGTCTTTGCGGTGGATCCCATTGCCTCAATGAGTGCCGTGGAAAATGCTGAGCTGGCACCTGTTGCACAACAGGTTCAGCAAAAACTCAAAGCGGTAATCGAAAACATCTAAACCGCATTCCGGGAACAGAAAAATCCATTGATATTTACTCTCGCAAAGGCGCAAAGCACGCAAAGGTGTTTGGGGTAAGAACAAAACATTGAAATTCTCTGCGGACTCTGCGCCTCTGCGAGAGAAACAATCATTAGACCTCGTCGAGGCACAAAGCACGCAAAGGTGTTTGGGTTAAGAACAAAACATTGAAATTCTCTGCGGACTCTGCGCCTCTGCGAGAGAAACAATCATTAGATCTCGCCGAGGCACAAAGTACGCAAAAGCGTTGGGGCTAAACACATAAAAACATTGAAGTTCTTGGCGATCTTGGCGCCTTTGCGAGAGAAAATACTACAAACCACTAAACCCGTCCGGTTTAGATCATGCGAAATCTGACAGTTGTTGTCGATTTTCGCCTCACCGTGAAATTTGCCTGCGTTGGAGTTTTAACATCCTGGCTTCTCGCTGAGGCGCGGAAAACGCAGAGCTGTGATGTGTTTTTTGTAAAAGATAATATCTTCTATTCATCTTTCCTTGCGCCCTCTGCGAGAGTCAATCTCTGCAGCCTTTTCGATCTGGCCAAACCCGCCTTTTTGCCTCTAATCTGCTTTCATTCAAGGAATTAAGGCCTTGTTGCGTACATTCCCTGCCGTGCGAGCAATCATCGGTTACCCGGAACTGTAAAATAATCAATAAACCTGACGGAATTTCTTACAGTATTACTTCAATAATTAATTTAAAAGTAATAGATATCTTATTGTATTTATTCAATCGGTAAAAAGTTAGTACATTATTTGCATATGATATTTATATAAGCCACACGTTGTAGTGGCTGCTAAGTAATCAAATCAGTCGATGACCCCGAAGGGTTCGGCAAATGACAGCGCCATCAGGGATGGACGTTGTTTGAATTGAGCAATAATTTGACGTTATGCAAGACCAAATAGAACAAATCAAGCTGGATTTTGAGCTGCTGAATCTGCGACTTGCAGAAACAGAAGCTGAGCGTGACCGTTATCAACACGAGGTCCAGGCCCTCAGGTCATCACTGACAAAAGCAGGCTCGGCAGGCCCGTGGAGCCGCGCAACAGTAGCCGCAGTCAGCGTTCTGACTGTCGTATCCCTTTTGTTCATCGGCGTTTTCCACGACGCGCAGAGCAATGTGAAAAAGAACGACCCGCTTGAGGTCTCTGCGACTGGCGTGCTGGAGACCGGGCAGATCGAGCACGACAAGCAGCAGTCCGCTATCGAAAGGAAGCGGGCATCACGTTCGGGCAAAGCGAAGACCTCTGTAGCCAGGACAGCGAGTCAGCGCCAGTGGGGGCCGTCCCTGGTGATGCCGCAGCCAGAAAGCAAGAAACGTTATTATGGCTTTGACCCGCTGGTGAAGGAGCAACAGGAAAACCTGCTGACACTTGGTTTTGACGTGGGTGAGGCAGATGGTTTTAAAGGGGCTCAAACCCGGCAGGCCATCGCAGAGTTCCGCGCATTGTATCTGCCGGATAGCGGCAAACAGCTACAGGATGCCGAGCTTGCTTCAACCATGGAGATCTATGCGAACCTTGCCCGCAGTGATGCTGCCAGGTATGGAATTGATCATGGTGTCGTAGCTGCCATCCGTCTAAGCAGTGTGCGTACCGGCGTGGACTTCTCGTACCTGATGAAGCTGGCTGCCACCGAAAGCAATTTCGAACCCGAGAGTGAGTCGGCGACCTCGTCGGCGACCGGCATGTACCAGTTTACCCACGACACCTGGCTGAATACCCTCAAGACGCACGGTGTCAAGTATGGCCTTGTCGCCGACTACGCCGCGAAGATCGAATACTACGTGAACCAGAGGACTGGTAACAGGCGGCCCTTCCTGCGCGACAAAGAGACGTACGAGCACCTGCTTGCACTGCGCAAGAATCCCCGAATATCGGCTATGATGGCCGCGGAAACGGTGCTTGAAAGTCAACGAAAACTGGTTGAGTCGTTCGACCGTGAACCCTCACAGACCGATCTCTACCTGACCCACTTCCTCGGCACCGACGCAGCCATCACTTTTTTACGATCGCTGGAACAGAGTCCCGACAAACATGCCGTGGAACTGTTTCCCGAGGCGGCAAGCAGTAACCAGAGCATCTTCCACCCCAGGACTTGTGAGCCGCGCACCGTTGACGAAGTTTATGTGCTTTTCGGAGAGAAGTTCAGTACTCGCCGCTACGACGATTTCACCACCTACTGATCACACTGGTTGTTAAGTGGCTGGTGAGGGCAGGTCTTTCCTGTTTCATCAGGATGCATATCTTTGCGCACAATGAAGACCTGATGCCGTTCTGCTCCTCTTTATTCTATTCCCCGGATATATGATACTCAGTTTGAGTGCCATAATGAGCCTGGTCATCAAACACCTTATATTCGTAAGTACCAAATCGAATATAGTCTCCATGTTCAAGTTTCTGTTCTTTCACAGCATGGCTATTCACATAAGTGCCATTGGTACTATCCAGGTCCCTGATAGTGATATCGAACATTTCCGGGATACAGGAGTCGGCCACAAGTGTAATCACTGCATGGTTACCACTCACCCCGCCTTCATCTAACTGTAAATTATTACCGTGGTTGCGGCCAATGGTGAAATCTCCCTCGGAAATTTCAATTTCAGAAACCACGGCACCATGAACGATATGTTTCAGTTTAATCAAAACTCATTCCCTACAAATGCACATTAATACAGGTGTTGTAGGTCATGAGACAGATAATTTCAAGTGCACGGACCCCGTTGTGTGGCTATGAAAGGTGTGATGATTCAGACCCCATAAATCTTTTCAAAATTAAGGCCCGGTAAAGGGGGCTGACCGTCCTGTTTACTCTGGGTAATGGTTTTCAATGTAATCAATACTGATTCGATCGCCTGCTACAGGTCTAAACAGATTATCTGCAAACGCAACATGATCAGAATGCTCGCGATAGCTATCAATCACGTTTTCATGTACAAACTCAATCAGCCAGCTAAATTTGTATTTGGCGTCTTCCTGCACAGCATTGCCGGTAATCACACGACGCACGCCGGGAATCTGGCTTAAAACTTTTTCACCTTCACGCATCATGTTGCTAACTTGAGCAGTATCATCAACATCAGCGTTATATATAATAACGTGATGAATCGGCTGCCAGGCTTCAGATACTGCCAACACAGCATCGGCCTGTCCGGCAGAACCCCAGTTCACCATGCAGCGTTCTATCTCGGCACGCATCGCATCCTGTATACCACTAACTATACCTGTGTAACCGCATCGTTTATCTGCTGCCACGTTGTCACGCATTCGTTTCCCCGCAGCATCAGCCAGCGCCGTATAGTAATTGATCTTGGCCACCCCGTTTTCGATTAAACGTTTGAATTGTTCATCAGATAGACCGGTACCACCATGAATCACCAATGGAATATTTAGAGCCTGATTAATTTGCTGCAGACGTTCAAAATCCAGTACAGGCTCACCTTTCATGCGTCCGTGCACCGTACCAATTGAAACCGCCAACAGATCAACGTTGGTTTGTTCAACATAAGCTTTCGCTTCTTCAACTGAGGTATAAACCACTTCACCCGGGTGCTTCTCAGCATCTTCACCTTCCACACCGGCGACGTAACCCAGTTCACCTTCTACTGGCACACCACAGGCATGGGACATATCAACAATATTTTTCGTCATGGCCACGTTACCTTCAAAGGCTTCGTGTGATGCATCCACCATCACACCATTACAACCCAGGTTAATGGCTTTGACAGCGGATTCAAAAGAAGCACCATGATCAAGGTGAATGGCTACAGGAATAGACGATCGTTTGGCAGCCTGCTCGGCAGCCGCCATGGCCAGCTCAAAATCATAATACTCAAAATGAGATTCGGCGAGCGATAAGATCAATGGTGAACGTTGCGCTTCACCTGCAGCAATAATTGCCTCAAGAAAGTCCAGACTCACCAGATCAAAACCGCCTATGGCATAACCATTCTGGTAGGCATGCTGGAGCATGTCACGCATATTGACCAAAGGCACTATCCACCTCCTGTTTTAACCGAAACGTAATTTATTTTGAGTGAAGAATAAGTCGATTTATGCTTATAAGCAAATACAGAATAATTTATTATTACCATAAAACATTGCTTATAGATGGTTTCATTCATGAGGATGGTATTTATTCTCCGTAAACCTGCACATTCACTTTACGGCTGCGAGGGCCGTCGAGTTCATACAACATGACAGACTGATACTGGCCTGACACCAGTTCCCCTTCTTCCAGCGCAATGACTTCGGAACTACCAAGTAACATCGCGGCCAGGTGCGAATGCGCATTTTCCGGTTCATCAGGTGGGCAATCCCTCAAGGCGATATCGTTATGCAAGTATCTGTCACCGGGTGGAATGAGGCGGTTCAAAAACGTTTTGACGTCTTCCACCAGGCGCTCTTCATTCTCATTAATGACAATCGCAGTTGTAGTGTGTTGTGAAGTGACTGTAACAAAGCCGTTTTTAATCCCCGACTTCGCCACTGCATTCTTGATGCCTGGCATCAGGTCATGCAAGGCAATGCCTTCGCCGGTTTCAACATCAATATACGATGAAATTATTTTCAATATAACACCTCTTCACAATTCTTATGTTTTATGAGTGAAATGGTAAAGGAGTGACTCTGACCCCATCAAATGAACTGAACCCTTGATATTAATTCTCTTTCATAACGACCATAACCGGGTCAAACCAGCACAAGCCATTTTAAGATGAGATTATACTTATGAAAAAACAGGTGCAATTCGTTCTTGTAACATCATTTTTGATATAAAAATTGCGAGTCTAATAAACGGTCTTTGCTTGGACATTGCTTTTCAGAATGCGAAACCATGCTTTAAAGCTGCTCTAGCTGCTGTTATTTTGCACTTTCTTCATTTGTTTCATAAGGCCAGACAGGTCAGACCCGGCTGTAGGACAGGTTGCGGGATTGGAATATGGTATGGAATGAACAGCTCTATGCTTCAAAAGCACGAATTACGCCTGTCACAACGCCCAATACATGAACCTCTTCATTCTTTAACCGTATCGGCTCCATATCCGGATTGGCAGGTTGCAGGCGAATGCCGTCGTGCTCGATATAGAATTTTTTCAACGTTACCTGCTCATTGTTGATCAAGGCAACGACGGACTGCCCGTTATCTGCGGACTCGCGTTTTTCCACGATAATAATATCGCCGTCCTGAATGTTGTCGTCGATCATGGAATGGCCCTGCACCTTCAGCGCATAGGTGTTTTTTCGAACCATGTTGGCAGGGACCTTGATCCGGTCATGGACCTCGACACGCTCGATAGGCTTGCCTGCAGTGATCGTACCGAGTAGAGGGATCTCGACCAGACTGACGGCATCGATTTCGACTGTTTCAATATCATTGAGCCAGGTTGGATACTGACGTTTTGGAATAAGAAGACTGATGTTGTTCATATTAGCGCCTGTTATTGTTATTAGTTGTTGGCGATAAACGCCAGACTATCAAAATTATCGTTTTATGCAAGCACTAACAGATTAAACAGACAGATGTTGCGGAAACTCTGGAGTAATCAGACTTCCTTAATCAAAACCGTCATGCCTGCCAACAACCACCACGCCCTGCTCCGTAACCATGAAGCGCTGTCTGTCACGATCCAGATCGTAGCCAATGGTTTCACCTGCGGGTATATTGACGTGTTTATCGATAATGCAGCGCCTTAACTTCGCACCCGCTCCTACGCTGACATAGTTAAACACGATGCTGTCTTCCACCAGGGCTGCATGTTCCACCCTGACCCAGGATGACAGGATGGAGTGCACGACCGTGCCGCCGTTGATTACGGTACCGCCGGCCAGGCTGGAGTTGTAGATCACACCATCATGGCCATCCTCACCCGGGACGGTGCGGGCTGATGGGCTTTGCGGCAGATAGGTACGGATGGGCCAGTCACGCTGGTACAGGTTCAGCGACGGCACCGGATCCAGCAGGGCGATATTGGCCTCGTAGTAGGCATCGAGGGTACCGACGTCTTTCCAGTAGCGGTCCCGGGAGACACGACCTCCCTGGCTGCCAAAAGGGAAGGCAAACACCGGCTTTTCCTTGATCAGGCGTGGCAGGATATCGTTACCAAAGTCATGGCTGGAAGCGGGATCATTGTGGTCGACAAGCAACTCTTCGAGCAGCACATCCAGATTGAACACATAGATCCCCATCGATGCCAGCGCGCACTGCGGATTATCCGGCAGGCCACGGGGATCGGCAGGCTTTTCTTCAAAGGCAACAATTTTTTGTTCGTGATCCACTGCCAGCACGCCGAAACCGCGTGCCTCCTCCAGCCCCACTTCCATCGCGGCCACTGTGGTGACAGCATTGTGTTGCGCGTGAAAATTCAGCATCGTAGCGTAATCCATGCGATAGATATGATCACCCGACAGAATCAGCACATATTTTGCACCGCTCTGCTCCAGTAGATTCAGATTCTGGTAAATAGCATCCGCGGTGCCGGCATACCACTGGTCGCCGGTGCGCATCTGCGGTGGGACCTGGGTGATATATTCATTGAGTTCCGGATTGAAGATGGACCAGCCATCACGCAAATGTTCCTGCAAAGACTGGGACTTGTACTGGGTCAGCACCAGGATGCGGCGCAGACCCGAATGCAAGCAATTGGACAGGGTGAAATCAATGATACGGTACTTGCCTCCAAAGGGCACCGCCGGCTTGGCTCGTTCCTTGGTTAGTGGCCGCAGGCGTAAACCGTGTCCGCCCGCCAGCACGATGCTAATCGATTGATCCTGTATGTCCTGCATTATTGGTCTTGCATCCGTTAGCGGGGGGATAAGTGGTATTCATAGTATAGTTTTCCCTTCGGAAATAAAAAGGGACAGCACCCTAGAACAGGAAATAAAAGCTTACGGCTCCATTTCTGTCCTGCTAATGGAGCGTGAGAATCGAAATCACCCCATTTTCACGCATACCCTTACAGGATGCGGGTTGTGGTAAAGTTAAAGAACGTTTTCTAGGGTGTTCTGTTATGAAAAACACATTATTACTGGCGATTATGGCCCTGCTGAGTTCCCCTGCCCTGGCATACACATTTGACAATGACCTTTTTAAAGACGAAAACGGCGTAAGAAACTGGCAGCACCTGGCGAATACTGTCGGCGGTATTTTGATGCTTCTGTTAATGATTGTGATCGTCTATCTGTTTATTGCCCGTCGCAGAGCTTATCGTGCAAACCGTGAATTAACCGCTATTCGAAATGAACTCGAGGAGCGGGTGCAGGAGCGCACAGCTACACTTGATCAGTCCAATAAACTGCTGCTGGAGAGTAATCGGCGCCTGGAGGAAGAAGTCTCGAAGCATCTGATTACTGCCGATCAATTACGTTCTTCCGAGTCTTATATCAAGGATATCTTAACGTCGATGCCGCTGATGCTGGTGGGCCTGGATAAAAACGGCTTCGTGACACAGTGGAATAAGCAGGTTGAAGAGGTTTCAGGGATATCATCAGAAGATGCGCTGGGTAAAACGCTATGGGATGCCTATCCGCAGACGACGGTTCTTCCAGAGCATGTTGAGCAATCGATCGAAAAAAACGAAATTATTCATCTCAAGCAGAGTCTGCGCAGCCTCTATCACTACGATATTACTATTTACCCGTTACAGGAGCAGCAGGCCGGGGTTGTTATCCTGGTCGATGACGTCACTAAGCAGGCTGCTGCAGAAAAAATGTTGATTCATAATGATAAAATGTCATTTATGGGTGAGGTAGCCTCGACCATGGCTCACGACATCAATATGCCACTTCAGGCAATCATGATGGATTTAAGACGGTTTCAGCGAATTATCAGCGATACGAGTGAACCGCAACAGATCACCGGGAGCGATCAGTCACAAAAGCTCAATACCATAATCAACGATATGTCTGCCAAGAGCGAGCAGGTAGCGACCATTATCAGTAATTTGCTGGCCTTTGCCCGAAGCCGTAGCGGTAACAAGCAAATGGCTGATATCGTTGATGTGATGGAAAATACCATCAGCCTTGCCAATGAAGTCGTATCTATCTCGGATGAGCTGCCATTTAATCAGATAAAGCTTGAGCGGAATTTCGAAAAAAACATGCCGCTGGTGCCCTGCTATATTACGGAACTACAGCAGGTTTTCCTCAGCCTGTTTCGTCATGCCTGTCATGCACTGGCGCAGAAAAAAGAGGCGGCGAGTTTCGTGCCTACTATCAAAATCAACCTGTCCAAGAGCTATGACAATCTATGGATAAAAATCCAGCACAACGGACTTGGGCTGACAGCTGAAGAGCAGATGAATCTGTTTGAACCTTTTTTTACCGGCAAATCTGCAGCAGAGGGTTTTGATGCCGGTCAACGCCTCTCTTTCTCGTATTACATTGTGACCGAGCAGCATCAGGGCAATATGGCGGTGACATCCGATGTTGAGCTGGGCTCTACCATCCATATTCAGCTTCCAATCAGCATTGATGCGTTAAATGCTCCACCACAGAATAAGCCTGATTTGGCAGCTGATCAAACAAGACACCAAAGTCTGGAAACATAATTGATTTAGTATAGTGATAGCTGCAGGGGTCGGAGCGTGTTACTCAGATCCCTTTAACTGTAATAGTCAGGATTCAAAATGTTTTTTTGTCAGTACAGTCGGGACTGGTAAAAATAAAAAGCTATAGAAGTTCACTCTCGCAGAGACGCAGAGAACGCAGAGGTTGGCTCACAAC
This sequence comes from uncultured Gammaproteobacteria bacterium, assembly GCA_937998645.1. Classification (GTDB taxonomy): domain Bacteria; phylum Pseudomonadota; class Gammaproteobacteria; order SZUA-229; family SZUA-229; genus JABDQW01. Next base: position 61,672 of record CALLCZ010000037.1, on the reverse strand, counting down.
TATTTGTGTAAACACTTTACGAGCTTTGTGCCCTGGCGAGAGTAAAGGCTTTCATCTCTCGCCAGGGCGCCAGGTACGCAAAGGATAGATCTGTATTTTTTTCGAAACCAGTCTATATTATCTCTGCGCGCCCTGCGCCTCTGCGAGAGCATAAGTCGCTAAATCTCCGGCACCGGCTTGATAAAAAAACCAACAGCAACTGTCTGATCAAGTATGAACTACTACACTTTAACTGCGTTTTCTCTTATCAGTCAGGGTCGACTGGCACATCCATATCGCCAGTACCACAGCGTCACCAGACCAAGCACTGCTGCAGCTGCCCAGCCAATGATACTGTCATAGCTGCCGATCAGTAAGGCAGCGGGCGTATCGGTAGCCGCGTTAGTCACTTCCTTGACCAGTTTGATGGTCAGCACCCAGCCCGCATGTATACCTATACAGAGAGCGATATTCCCGTTCCGCTCCCGCACCAGGCTGAGGAACAGGCCTGCTGCGAATAACGCCGTGTAGCTGTCCGCGATGGCTGCAAAATTTTCATAGCTGTGGAACATGGTAGCCAGCATTTCCCAGCCGCTTTGCCAGCCAATAATTGTTCCCTCTGCTGTTACAGGCGCATGGATAAAGTGTACCGCAGCATACAGCAACGCCGTCGTGATGGTGGCGGTCAACATGGAACTGCGACGGCGCATGCCATAATGCATCGCTCCACGAAAAAAACTCTCTTCAATAAAGGCCACGAGTATTCCGGAGATCAAGCCGGACATCAGCGCATACAACACGTCGTTGAGCTGTATAGCGCCGGGTACCGGTACACGGGCCCCAAGCAGAATCAGCAGTAAGGCATGGACGGTCATGATCATAATGCCGATTAGCAGTCCACGGGTGACGGTTTGCAGAAAATGCCTGCTATCCAGTGAATAACCCAGCGCGTAGCGGTTATTGATACCCTGTAACTTGAGGAAGGGCCAGAAACCCAGTGCAGCGATAACCAGGACCAGCCGGCTGAAGACCCGGTCAGGCCTGATATCCCAGGCGGCATCGATTACCTGGAATACCGGGTAATAAAACAACGCAGTCAAGAGCATGACCACACACAGATAGACGATAAAGTACAACAGGACAGGCATGGCTTCTTGCTATTTAAATAGCTCAATTCAATAAAAGGGTGCGCGATGAAACTCTCAATTTCATACACACTTGAGTTAAGCAACAGCACGCATTGTTTCATAATCAACCGGCGTACGATACCGGGGGAAGTCAGCTGCAAGATTTCACCTGGCCAATAAACCGGCAGATGCTGGAGGTTTAACATCCTGTTTTCTCGCGGAGGCGCAGAGAACGCAGAAATGATATGTAATTTGCTAAGGCAGTACCGCTTTTTTCATGAGCCGGCTAGTTCACCGAACTATCAAGATACCAGAAGCCGGGTACCCTGCGTATATGGCCATCACTTGCGTATGTAGAGATTGTATTCAGCAACTGTCTGTATTCCTGGACATCATAATCGAAAGCAACACCGACGCCCTCATCTGATGATCGGATAACTGTGGCCCTCAGACGCAGAGGGTTTAGTTCGCCATCCTGGACATGAAAATGCAGTTCTAGCAAATCACCTGGATAAAGCTTTCTGGCGCACTTATCGATGAAGGCACCATCAAGGTTCATGTCCCGTGTCTGGTGGAGCCCAAGGTATTTATCGAAACTGTATATGTCTACGTAGAGGTTAAGCTGTTTTCTGAAGCTGATTCGCTTGTCGATACTCATCACCTGCACCTTTAACCATTGTCTTGTGGATTCCCCGCCGATATGCAGACCCAGTGTCTTGCGCTAATCCACTCATCACATTCATTGGAACCAATGTCTGCAGAGGCTTTATTATGTTAACGCGTGAGTATATGAGCTGGTTGACATCCCGGGTCATTCTGATAACCAGGCATTCCAGGATTGCTATCAGAGGCAGATAATGCCCATGATGAGAATCATTCTCGAACCGAAATAACGTCCCTATCATATTGTTATATATGACCTTACTTTAGGCCCAACAATCATGTTACAAAAAATTAACAATTATAAGCTTTGAACCATATTATATTAGTATAGTCTTATATTTTGATTAACAATAGAAGGTAACATGAGGTAAAAAGATGATAATTGATGCTTTCACTATTTCGGCTGCGGTCATAGCGCTGGTTGTAATAGTAACTGTTGTATCTATTATGCGAGCTCGCAAATCCGCAAACAGACTGGACGATTAACTTAAATCGCAAATAAAATGATCAAAAATCACTGAACGGGTGCCCATACAAAAGTATCGGCACCTGTTTTTGTTTTCAGCATTCCCTTTCGCCAGTATCGACCACCCACTCGTGCACGATTAAATCACTCCGGGTTCATAAATTATTTAGCTCTTCCAAGCACGTACTCGATTTCGTGAGCCATTCTTTGCACGCATTTATGGCCTTCTTCTATCGCTTCTTCGGCGCGATATAATTCTAAAAGACCGATATTTGATAATTTTGGAGAAAATACGATGTCGGGAGGTTCGCCTGCCAGGCGGCTTCTGGTTACTCTGTCCTGCGTGATGTTGACCGAGGCGGCTATCGCATCCAGCAGGCTGGGCGGTTGTTCCGTGTTGGCGGGTTCGAACAATGACAGGCTTGTATACTCCTTTACCAGTTCTGATAATTTCCCGCTAACACTACTTCCGTTTTTTGCCACAGTTTTATTGAGGCGTTTACCGACGATATCACCGTTTAAATTGACTGCAATAACGATATCAGCGCCGAGTGCGCGGCAAACAGAAACCGGTACCGGGTTGACCAGTCCGCCATCAACCAGCCAACGGTTGTTGTACCTGATAGCAGGAAAAAGACCGGGTAGCGCCATCGATGACCATACAGCCTGTATCACGGATCCTTTCTGTAACCAGACTTCCCTGCCCGTATCGAGATCAGTTGAAATGGCAGCATAGACCTTGGGAAGATCTTCGATCAGGTCTTCATCACCGGCTATGTATTCATTCAGGTATTTATGAAACCTTTCTGTATGTACAAAGCCCGTAAACGAGGCATTGATATCGAGAAATCTGGCTACATCGAACTTTGTTACCGAACAGGCCCATGACCCAAGCTTTTCGACCTTGCCTGCAGCATACGCAGCACCAACCATTGCGCCAACCGAAGTACCGCAGACGATATCCGGCTGGATTCCGAGCGTTGACAGCTCATTGATAATGCCGATGTGTGACCATCCCCGGGACGAACCACTTCCCAGTGCCAGACCAATCTTCAACTTGGCATTCATAATTTCATATTAAGCTTTATGCAGATAATTATCACAATTATCGCGATAAAAGAGCGCTTCACACTGACCTTTTGATTCTTCTTTGCAGCGCCCGGTCATATCAATAGTTTGTCAATCTTTTGCAGAAAATCCACCTTGTCCACATAGTGAATGATTTGCCAGCCTGCCGCCTGGGCACGTGTCACGTTACTTTTCATGTCATCCACAAGCAAAATTTCGTTGGGCGACAGTGCCAGCTGTTCGGTGATATCGGCAAACAAAGCCGGATTACGTTTACCTTCCCCCATGTAATAGCTATTGAAAACATGATCAAAAAACTGAAAAAAATGATCTCGTTCATTCAGCCAGTCCAGCCAGTGCGACTGATCACTGAGTATGCCGGTTATATACCCCTGTGCATTTAATTCCTGCACCCACTCTATCATCCAGGGGCGCAGTACAAACCCGTCCAGAACGCGTTTTGTTAATTCAGTGTCACTACCTTTCAATCCGGAACCTTCGCGCATCCATTTCCAGAATTTATCCTCGGTGCCCCACCCCAGAATAAATCCGGAATCGTACACCGCGCTTCTGGCGACATTCATCATCGTGTCTTCATCGATCCCTTGTTCACGCGCCATGGCGCGCAGGCTGTTCTGAAAACCCTCATCGGCAATAACGCCACCATAATCGAGTAATACGGCTTTAATTGAATGATTCGACATAATCACGACGATAACACATCATTTGATGAGTGTTGATACCTGGGGACAGCAAGACTAACGGCTTATGTTAAATAACAAGATCAATAACCACAATGCAGTTATACCGCCAATAATGACAACTGAGAGACATAGACGATATCTGGTACTGGGGTCGAGGGATTAAATATTTACCACAAGAAGGTAGCTTAAAAAATCTCTCTGAAGCACCCCGTCTTTCTTCTTAGTTGACTGAGCTATTCACATACCAGAAACCAGGTATCTTAAGCTTGTTACCATCAGCTGCATACGTGGAGATGATGTTCAGCAGCCGTCTGTATTCCATATCACCATAATCGAACTGAACACCAACGCCTGTATCAGATGATCTGACTACCGTGGCCTTCAAACGCAGGGGGTCTCTTTCATCATCGTGCAAATGAATATGCAGTTCCAGCATATCATTCGAACAAAGCTCTGTTGAGCAACTTTTGATGAAGGCGCCATCGAGGCTGATGTCTCTGGTCCGGGTACGCCCCAGATGTTCGTCGAAGCGGTATACATCGACATCGAGATCAACTGGTTTGCGGATACTGCTTCGCTTATTATTATTATTCATTGTATGTACCCTTATGTTCTATATAGTCTATTTTTCCACCGCTCGCATAACTCTTTCATATAAAGGGGCTGGATTGGTTTAACAAAGCAATCAGGTTCCAAAAACAATATTCTCTACCATTAGAAACCATTGTTCTCTGACCCGGTTTATTAATCTGCTTATTACATTACACCCTTTCGACTATCGCCAGCACCATAGTAATCCGGGTCAGAGAGAAATTAACTCTAATCTTCCAGTCTTCTTATAGTAAAAACAATTGTTCCCTGAGCCTTTTTTCCTGTGCAGGTCCTGCCCGGCGGCTTACCTCGCAAGCCGTACCTCCGCAGGGTGAATTTATCTTAAGATAAGATAAAAGCAGTGTGGATTCAGTCCAGCCTGAGTGCATGATTATTGACGTCGCCCCAGATGGTACATGGCGCCCCGCTCATTGAGCGCAACCAGATCGTGCGTATTAAACCAGTCTTCATAAACACAGGCATCACCCCGCACCCAGAGTTCATCATCAATAATTTTGTATTCACAAAAATAGCGGTCGCCCATTAATGTGCCATCAGCCAGGGCCTGTTGTCGATACTGTTTTACTTTATCCAGCGTGTCAAAAACCGTATTGATAGTGACAGGGCCGATCTCGGTCATACCCCAGTTACACATAAACACGGCGCCTCGTTCGACAAATGCCTCGATGATTTCAAATGTAACATTGTCACTACCACAGGCAACGAACACACCCGCCAGATCCAGGGCGTTAAAGTTTTTGGTCTGCATCAACAACTTGCAATGCATTGGAGTGAGATGGGTGTGCGTGTAACCTTTTATATCCCGCCAGAAAGTAAAGGCGTTAAACGGCTGTATCTCGACATATGCATGCACACTCCATGCCGGCAGGGTTTGCGCCAGCAGACCACCGGCATGTGTCATACGGCAGACAGTTAATATCCGGCTTTGTGCTGTTATGTTCTGTGCGGCGACAGCAAGCTTGTTGGCTGCCAGTAACTTCGCCGGTGTCTGAAAGATGCGTTTAGGCTCGCCGGTAGTCCCTGAACTTTGTAGCTCAAATCCGCTTTCCAGCGCAGCTTGCCAGTTATCTTCATCGAACATGATTAATTTAGAAAAAACGCAGCGAAGGAGTTATTGTTTAACCCGCTGGAAGGCTTGATCAATATATACCCCCTTCGTCCTCTTGTTGTTTTTTCATACAGGAGACGCCTCGCGCATGCCGGGCCTGCCCCTTTTTGAGACTGCGTCGTGCGTTCCCGGCGTTTCCCACGAGCTTGTAGACGAATACTGTAATACAAACAGGTTCAGATACAACTCATTTCTAATATTAGAAGACACTTCAGCCTGACCCCGCTATTAACAATATCTCTGAAATAGTTTTTACTCTGACCCCAATTATTCTAAAGTGGTTAGATTAATCAACGAACAGTACCACTTCTATAACCTCGGAGGAGATGGGCATGCACATGCCAGTAAAACAGAATGATGCACTGGGGACGACCAATCGCGGTAATCCATGTGATTCAGGGCTCTGCACTTTATGCACGGCTGACTGCAAAGGGAAATGCGAAACCTGGCTGTCTTCTCTGCTGGGAAGAAAGCTGCTGTATCCGCGAGAATTCGGCAATATAACATCCGGTTCGGCCAATGTCTCCGCAGCCGGTATCGGCTATCACGCCCTGCGTATTGCCGGTTATCCTTACGGTGCCCAGGGACTCGAGGATAAACTCTCGACCGACCCGGATGACCGCATTTTCACCAACGTGGATATCTCAACCCGTTTTGGTAATGAGCTACAGACGGACAGCCGTTTGCCCATCATGACCGGCGCCCTTGGTTCCACCCCGATTGCCACTAAATACTGGAACTCCTTTGCAATCGGTGCCGCCCTGTGTGGCTTTCCTATTGTCATTGGTGAGAATGTGGTGGGCATAGACGAAGCTGCAGTCATCAAGGGCGGCATGACCCGCTCAGCCCCCGAGCTGGACCGGCGCATCGAGACTTATCTTCGCTATTACGACGGCTACGGCGCCATCTTCGTTCAGATGAATGTGGAGGACACCCGCAACGGTGTGGCAGAGTATGTCATCGACAAATACGGCGACAAGGTCATCATCGAACTGAAATGGGGCCAGGGCGCCAAGGATATTGGCGGCGAGATTCAGGTCACAGACATCGGCTATGCGCGCTATCTGAAGGATCGAGGTTATCTTGTCGATCCGGATCCAACCGATCCGACGGTGATCAAGGCTTTTGAGAATGGTGCCATTACCAGCTTTGCACGTCACAGCCGCCTCGGTGCTACCGACCTGAGCAATACCGATCAGGTGCGTGAGTCCTTTATGGGCGAAGTTTCCCGACTCAGACAACTGGGCTTTAAACGGATTTCTCTTAAAACCGGCTCCTACGGTATGGAGGCCCTGGCGATGGCGATACGTTACGCCGCTGATGCCAGGCTGGATTTACTGACCGTTGATGGTTCCGGCGGTGGGACCGGTATGAGCCCATGGAACATGATGGAGCATTGGGGTATTCCATCGCTGGCGCTGCACGCCAGGACCTATGAATATTGCAAGATTCTGGAGGAACGTGGTATCACGCCGCCGGATATCTCTTTTGCGGGCGGTTTTGCACGCGAGGATCACATATTCAAGGCGCTTGCGTTGGGTGCACCGTACACCAGGCTGGTATGCATGGGAAGAGCACCCATGATTCCGGGTTTTCTGGGTAGCAACATCGAAGGCGTGTTCAAGCCCGAGCGACGCGCCGAGCTTGCGGGTCACTGGGAAAAATTACCTTCTACCGTTAATGGTCTTGGCAACAAGCCTGAGGAGATCTTTGCCGGTTGGGAGTCGGTGCGGGACAAGGTGGGTGATAACGAGATGGAGAATATTCCCTATGGTGCGGTGGCCATGTATGGCTATGCCGACAAACTCAGCTGTGGGCTGCAGCAGTTTATGGCGGGAGCACGCAAGTTCTCGATTGACCAGTTGCAGCGCAGTGATCTGCTTTCAGCCAATCGTGAGACAGAGGATGTAACCGGCGTCCCATTCATGACCGATGCTCAGAATGATCAGGCCCTGGCCATTTTACGCGAGGAATAAAAGCCTTAATGGAACAGACGCTGGTTACACACCTTTGCTAATGATCAATTCATACATATCACAGGACGGACATCATGTTGAAAACATGGTCTGACGACTACTCGCTCGGCATACAGGCAATCGATGAACAACACAAAGGTTTCTTCGAAGCAAGCCATCGCCTGTATGACGCCATTCTGAATTGTGAGGGAGAGAAGATGGTCGAAGAGAGCGTGGAGTTTCTGCGTGACTATGCCAATCGGCATTTTCAGACAGAAGAAGGCTATATGGCAAAACATGCATATCCACATCTCGATCAACACAAAAATCTCCATACCGAGTTCCTTGAAGTGCTGGATGGCATGATTGATGAACTGGAGCTGTTCGGCCCAAGCCAGCATCTGGCTGACCGTGCTTTGGAGATCTCCCAGGAATGGCTGATTAACCACATCATTGAGGAGGACACCCGGTATGCACAATACATCAAGGACAAGATTAATTCGGGGTCAGAGCAAAAACCATTCGGAGATTGACCCTGACCCGATGATTTCTAGTGCAAACAGAAAATCAATCACAACTCGACCGTTTGTTTAGTCTTCAACGATGAAAGAATTAATCCCGTTATTCTGTTTTGAAAAAGTATCCTGTCATCATTATCGATAATGGCAGGGACATTATTGGTTGAATGAAGGTCAATCGCGCAGTAGAGTGAGATAACCGTCTCCTGCAGTTTCTGGGTGGTTGAGAATAACCAGATCAGCACTCCTGTAGGAGTGAGCTACACGAGGCTCAGCACATGATCTTCAGAGGGATCAAATATTGACCAATATATCGCATTGGTTAAAAAATATTAGCTACGTCCCCTTTTCTGTAACCGGAGCAGACCATGAAAGAATCACTCAAGCCAGGTATCAAATACGAACATAAATTTGTTGTGCCGCCATCCAAGACGGTGCCTTCGCTATACCCTGAGTCTGAAGAGTTTCTGGCAATGCCGGAGGTGTTTGCCACGGGTTTTATGGTCGGCTTTCTTGAGTGGGCCTGTATCATGGCTGTAAAGCCGCACATTGACTGGCCAACAGAGCAGTCGGTTGGTACACATATTGACGTTAGTCATGAAGCAGCAACGCCACCAGGCCTGGAAGTTACGGCGAATGTCGAGTTGATAGCGGTTGATGGAAGGAAACTGACATTCAAGGTTGAGGCGCACGATGGCGTCGATCTGATTTCCAGAGGGCAACACGAGCGGTTTATTATCATTAAAGACAAGTTTGACGCCCGGATGAAAGAAAAAACAATTTAAATCCAGATGAAATAGATGGGTGTATTTCATAATCCAGAGATCTGTAATACTGGATACTTGCCTGTGCAGGCATTGTTCGCCTCCTCAGGGTGATAGTGAATCAGAGCATTAGAATTCTTTATCAGCGTGTGTTGACTATCTTGTGAGTGGCTTTCCCTGATTCCATTCAATTATTAAATTGTATCGTCCGGCACCCGGGCATCATCCAGTATGCACATTGCAATTTCCCTGTTCGCTGCAAACGGATGCCGTTCGATCAAATAATACACTCGCCCTTCACAAGCATCCGGCGCTCATCTCTTAAAAAAGGGCCGGAGCTCAGAAGAACTCCGGCCTAGCACCTCAAGGGAAGGGAGGAAACTGTTTAAGCGGCCTTGCTGGCAGCCTGTTTGACTTTTTCGTTGGCAGCCTTGACGTTCTCTTCAACGAGCTCGCCAGCAGCATTACGTGCCTCAGTTACGATTTCGACGGTACCGCGGCAGCTGTTCAGCCACTGCTGACCACAGTCCTGAATGAGTTTGGCCTGGCCGTTTAGCATTTCCTGCGGCGTCCTGGCCTGGCTCATCAATTCCAGGTTCTTGCTGCCGGTTTCCAGCAATGCGCCGGTCAAAGCGAACTGCTGCTCGAGCAATTTCTCGCCGGCGCGCAGGTTAACCTCACCCATCTTCATGGCTGCCTCGTAGGCGGTCTGCCCTAATTCATTGAAAGTATTGTATATTTCTTTTTGCATGGTCTATTCCTCATCATACTGGTTGTATTGAAAGAACTTTGCTGCATTGCAGCATTGTTGCGTTGCAGCATAAGTCATCATGAGGGTCATGTCAAGCAAAATTTTGTGCACTGCAGCATTTTTTTCTATGCAGTCGGCAGGCGAAGAATGCCTGACGCTATTTCCCGGGTTTTTTCCGTGAGCCGGATTTGCCGGTTGCCAGACCCGCCGCCTCCAGAAATCCTTTCTGCATATCCATCCAGAGTTCGACATTACGTTCGGTCAGTTCGGACATGGTTTTGGCCGCCCTGGCGCCGACCAGGCCCTCCATACTCTGCTGGATGACCTGCTGCTGTTCCGTAAATGCTTGCAGGCTCTGGTCCAGGTAGCTCTGAAACACGTCGTGTACCGTTTCGTCATAGAAACGGATCAGATCAGTCAGCATTTCTGTGCTGAACAACGCCTCGTTACCCGCCTCCTGCTCAGTGATGATCTGGATCAGGATACTGCGCGTGATGTCCTTGCCGGACTGGCTGTCGGTTACCTTGAACTCTACCCCGTCATGGATCAGCTGGCGCAAATGCGCCAGCGTCACGTACTTGCTCTCCTCGGTATCGTAAAGCCGGCGATTCGGGTACTTCTTGATGATGCGTTGTTCCACCTTGGTCAAACTCCCTCGTTCAGTTTCAGTGCATGTGCTGGCCGCCGTTGGCAGCGAAGTTGGCGCCCGTAATGAAGGCCGCATCCTCGGAGGCCAGGAAGCCGACCAGGGCTGCGATTTCCTCGGGCTTTCCAAGGCGCCCCACAGGTATCTGCGCAATGATCTGGTTGCGGACCTCCTCGGGGACGGCCATCACCATTTCGGTGGCGATATAGCCGGGCGATACCGTATTTACCGTAATTCCCTTGCGTGCCACTTCCTGAGCAAGCGCCATAGTGAAGCCATGGATACCGGCCTTGGCCGCCGAGTAGTTGGCCTGACCGAACTGTCCCTTCTGGCCGTTGATTGATGAGATATTGACAACGCGACCGGTCTGGCGCTCCAGCATACTTTCGATAAAAGCGCGCGTGACATTGAATACACTGTTCAGATTGTTGTTGATCACCGCCTGCCATTGTTCGGCTGTCATCTTCTTCATGGTCGTGTCGCGCGTGATACCCGCGTTGTTGACCACGATGTCAACAGGGCCGATGTCGTTCTGAATGCTTTCCGCCAGCGCCTGGCACTGGTCGAAATCGCTCACATCACAGGGGTAGATCGCGATATTGCAGCCCTGTTCTTTCATCTGTTCCCGCATCTCTAGGGCCTTGCTTTCACCGAGATAGGTTGAAACCACCTGGGCGCCCATTTTGGTCAGGCGCTTGCAGGTAGCCTTGCCGATGCCGCCGGTGCCGCCGGTAATCAGCGCGATCTTGCCATCAAGTATTCCACTCATTTCTGTTTCCCCCGTTTGATTTCAAATAAGTTCGACGGCCATGGCCACGCCCTGGCCGCCGCCGATGCAAAGCGTCGCGAGTCCGCGGCGTGCCTCGTTGCGTTTCATGCCGTGCAGCAGGCTAACCAGTACCCGCGCACCTGAAGCGCCGATCGGATGACCGATCGCAATCGCGCCGCCGCTGACGTTGACCTTTTCGAGGTCCCAGCCAAGACTTTGATTCACTGATATGGCCTGGGCCGCAAAGGCTTCGTTGGCCTCGATCAGATCGAGGTCGCCAACCTCCCAGCCGGCCCGCTCCAGGCATTGCGTGGTGGCAGGGATAGGGCCTGTGCCCATAACAGAAGGCTCGACACCGGCACTCGAGAAAGACACTATTCGTGCCATCGGCGCCAGCCCGAGTTCGTCTGCTTTTTCCCTGGACATAACTACAACTCCGGCAGCACCGTCATTGAGGCCCGACGCGTTGCCGGCAGTAACAGTCCCCTCTTTCTTGAAGGCCGGGCGCAGCTTTCCAAGTCCCTCGGCGGTGGTTCCAGCGCGCGGGAACTCGTCGGTATCGAACACGACGGGATCGCCTTTGCGCTGAGGAATCTCGACAGGCACGATTTCGTCAGCGAACACGCCGGCCTTTTGCGCCGCCTCGGTCTTTTGTTGTGAAGATGCGGCGAACGCATCCTGCACCTCGCGGCTGATATCATAGTTGACTGCTATGTTCTCCGCGGTCAAACCCATGTGGCAGTCATCGAAGGCGCACCAAAGGCCGTCGCTGACCATGGTATCGACCATCTTCCAGTCACCCATTTTCATACCCTGGCGGGATTTCGGAAGCACGTGCGGCGCCATGCTCATATTTTCCTGGCCGCCCGCAATGACGATATCGGCATCGCCGCAACGCACCGCCTGGGAAGCGAGGTGCACTGCCTTCAGTCCACTACCGCAGACCTTGTTGATCGTCATGGCCGTCACCTCTACGGGCAGGCCTGCACCCAGGGCAGCCTGTCGCGCCGGATTCTGCCCCATACCGGCAGTCAGTACCTGTCCCATGATGACCTCATTGATCTGGTCCGGCGCCAATCCCGAGCGTTCAAGCAGGGCTCGGATGACAGTCGCACCCAGTCCGCTGGCCGGAATATCGGCCAATGTGCCGCCGAACACACCGAGAGGTGTGCGCGCCGCACTCACAATTACAGTTTCTTTACTCATTTGTTTAATTCTCCAGTCTCTCCGATTCTGCCAAGACGAACCCCTTCGTATCAAGCCGGCAATAATCGCTACGAAAATACCTGTCACACGCTTGATTGAAGAGCCGCCCGTTACCGGTGCTGGCAATCCAGCACGCTTTTTTGTTGCACTGCACAAATTTCATGCTACCATAGGTCACTCTTGAATGAAAAGCCCCGAGCCAAAAAAACAGTACAAGGCTCGAGACCTGTAACCACCAACTACCCGGAGGCACACCGGATGACAGACTCAAACCCTTTTTCTTCGGAACCCTGGCTCGATGCCCAGCGCAAATTCTGGGACGCCTGGATGGACATGACACGGCAAGCCAGCACGGCTGCTACAAAAGATCAGGCAGTTGACAACCCCTGGGCCGATGGGCTGGACCAGTGGTGGAAAGCGGTATCGCCGATGACCAGCGGCACCGCTCCCCTGCTGCAGGACTTCTTCGACAAGCTCGTCGGCATGGGCAAGTCGTATTTCAGTATGGCCGAACACGTGTCGGCAACGCCAGGCGGGGGCGAACAGACAGCCGGGGACATGGTCAGCGACTGGCTGGACCGGGTTCGCGAGGCCTGCAACGCCTGGGGCACATCTCTCAGCGCACAGCAGGATCCCCACATGCGAGATTTCATGTCTTTCTGGAACATGCCGATGGATACCTGGCAGCGCACCGCATCCTCGTTTTCGCCAATGCCCGGCGATTTCCTGAAAGCACTCCATCCGGAAGGTGCGGATGCAATGGCCGGCGACATGCGCATGCACCTGGACCGCTTTCTTTCCATGCCCGGCGTGGGCTACTCGCGCGAGTCCCAGGAGCAATACCAGCAGCTGGCACGCATGGTGCTCGACTACCAGAAAGCAATGCAGGACTACGCGATCGCACTGTCCAAGGTTGGCGTCAAGTCGACCGACCGCTTCCAGGAAAAACTCAACGAGTCCGCCTCATCGGATGAACCCGTGACCAGCCTGAGAGAGTTCTACAACATCTGGGTCGACGCCTGTGAAGAAGTCTATGGCGAGTATGCAATGAGCGGCGAATACTCGGAGATGTACGGCGAAATGGTCAACGCGCTGATGCAGGTCAAGCGCCACAGTTCGCTGCTCGTTGACGAGATGCTCGAGTCCATGAACATGCCAACGCACCGCGAGATCAACACGCTACACCAGCGCCTGCACGAAATGCGTCGCGGATACCGCGCCCTGCGCGAAGAAATCGATCAGCTGCGCGATGAGACTGAGCGCCCTGCCGCGTCACCGGTGGCGTCGAAGAAAGCCGCGCCTGTGAAAAAACGTACGCCCGCGAAAAAGCGCACAACGAAGAAGGCAGCCGCACAACCCGCCTCGCCTAAAAAGCGCACTACGAAAAAAACCACTGCCCGCAAGGCAACAACCAGAAAATAAGGAGGAGCGACCATGATTCCCATACAGATCCGCCCCGACCAGGCACTCGAGGAACTCACCAACTTCAGCCAGAAGCTCGGCCACGGGCTGCAGAACCTGATGGAGGTGGGTGACATTCCAGCCGGCGTCACGCCGAAGGAACCCGTTTACCATGAGGACAAGATGGTGCTGTACCGTTTCCAGCCGGACACGAAGAAAGTGCAGAACCGTATTCCACTGCTGATCGTTTATGCACTGGTCAATCGCCCCTACATGACCGACCTGCAGGAGAACCGCTCCACCGTGCGCGGACTGCTGGAAGCAGGACTCGACGTGTACCTGATCGACTGGGGCTACCCGGACCGGGCCGACCGTTATCTTGACCTCGACGACTATATCAACGGCTATATAAACCGTTGCGTGAATGTCATCTGCCGTCGTCATGACATCGACGCAGTAAACATACTCGGCATCTGTCAGGGCGGCACCTTCAGCCTGTGCTACACGGCGATGCATCCTGAAAAGGTATCCAATCTAGTCACCATGGTCACACCCGTGGACTTTCATACACCCGACAATATGCTCTCGATCTGGGCGCGCAACATCGACATCGATCTGCTGGTCGATACACTGGGCAACATTCCGGGCGAACTGCTCAACTGGACATTCCTTATGCTGAAGCCATACCAGCTCGCCGGGCAGAAATATATGAACATGGTCGACCTGCTCGACAATCCCGCTCAGCTGAAGAACTTCATGCGCATGGAGAAATGGATATTCGACAGCCCTGACCAGGCCGGCGAAGCCTATCGACAGTTCATCAAGGATTTTTACCAGGCCAACAAGTTGATCAAAGGTGACGTGCAGATCGGCGACAAGACCGTAGACCTCGGCAACATCAAGATGCCGGTGCTCAATGTGTACGCCATGCAGGACCACCTGGTGCCGCCGTCGGCCTCACAGGCCCTGAAGCAACATGTGGGCACGGACGATTACACCGAGCTGTCGTTCCCTGGCGGGCACATCGGCATTTACGTCAGCGGCAAGGCACAAAAACAGGTGCCACCGGCCATCGGCGCCTGGCTGGATGAACGAAGCTGATCCTGGGGCAAGGCATGGATGCCTCGCCGTGTAAGCGGCTTTAGACGCTAAATACGCGAAAGTGATCAATGCCTGCTATTAACATCGCGCACGGGATGCAAAATATTGCTAACGCTTTTGCGTCCTTGGCGTGTTTCGCGGCTAAAGCCTGTCCTGAGCCAAGTCGATGGGCCGCTCCTGCAAACATTATCGATGCATAAAGCGGGCTAGCCCGCATTTCTCACCAGGATCACGGGAGCAGGCGCAGGATTCGTGTTCGTAAGCGCCGCTCTGGAGCGAAAAGCGTAGCAATAGCTACGGTTTGAGTGAAGAGCAAGCTTGCGGACGCGAAGACCAGCCTGAACCGTGATAGGCATGCTTGAAAAACACACTGTATTTTGATCACCCGGGTTTTCTTCAAAGAGACAAAAGCCTTATCAGAATCCTACGCCGCCTGGTGAGAAATGCGGGCTAGCTGTAGATCAACTCGGACCAGCGCTCCTGCTCCTTCATTTCCTCCTGCATCCAGCGCCAGCGTGCGTTTGAACCGGCGGCCTCCTGCATGACCTTTTCGAAATTATCTTTCGTGTTTTCCAGCCCGGCCAGGTACACGTGTGTTTTCGGGTCCTGCATCAGCTCCCAGATATCGACCGCGTTTTCCTCGAGCACGTTATGCAGACCGTCATCGGTTTGCATCCAGGGACGCTTGCTCAAGCCTTCGAAGGCCCGGAAAGTCTTCTGGTCATAGTACTTGTCGAGATCATTTTTCAGATCGTTGCGGTAGAGTGTTTCCATACCGGTGCGTGCGCCGTAAAACAGCACGATCTGTCCTTTCCAGTCCTGCTGATGTTCGTAGATGAACTGCATAAAGGCCCGGAACGGCGCGATGCCGGTCCCGCTGCCGATCATCAGCAAATTGGTATCGGGGTCGGCAGGCAGGTTGAAAGCCGACCCGTAAGGTCCGCTGAGGACGATATTGTCGCCGACATTCAGATCGCACAGGTAGTTCGAGGCGATTCCCGGGTGCTCCTCACCACTGAATTCATCGATGTAGAAACAACGCCTGACGCAGAGTTCGATTTCGGTTGAGTCACCGGGGTGCTGTACCGGGCTGTTGGCGATGGTATAGAGCCTGAAATGCGTTTCATGACCGAACTCATGGGGGCCCGGTACGATTACACCGACATGCTGACCTTCAAGATAGGTAAAGTCCGGCTGATCGATCCGCAGCATAATACTGCGCACCTCGGGCACATCATCGGGTGTAATTCGCTCCGTGCTGATGACCGTCGCCCCATGTTGATACGATCTATCGTAATCGCTCAGTTCACTCATAACATTTCCACCTCCCACTTTAACTGTCTCTGTTATCGGTTGTCGCCGCCGAACGGTGCGCTTTTCTGTCGCAGCTACCGCCGGTGCACAGACAGCTGTGACCGCAGCCGCTGCCTTCTTCACGCGCCGGACCGAATTCGGGGTGCCGTGCTGCAAAATGCCGCGCCAGGTGCTGTACGAACAGCCAGCCGCACAACAGTACCATTATTGCGACACTGGCGATCACAAAATCAACCATGCGATGCCCCCAGGCCGGCAAAGCCCATGAAGGCCAGCGACAGCAGGCCTGCCAGCATCATGGTCATCGCAGCGCCCTGACTGACGCTGGGCACTTTAGCCAGCTCCAGATGCTGACGCAAGCCGGCCATCAACATCAACGCAATGGTAAAGCCCACACCCGCGCCGAGACTGAAGGCGACGCTTTGCGTAAAGCTGTATTCCCGTGATGTCTGGAACAGCGCGACGCCCAGTATTGCGCAGTTGGTCGTGATCAGCGGCAGAAAAATACCGAGTGCTCGAAACAGTGCCGGGCTGTATTTTTTCATCGTCATCTCTACCAGCTGGACCGCGGAGGCTATCACCGCTATGTAGCAGATCAGGCGCAGATACTCGATCTCGAACCGCGTCAACATCCAGTTGATGCCGTACGCACAGATCGAACTGACCAGCATCACGAATATCACCGCGAGTCCCATACTCCAGGCCGTGTCGCGTTTGGCGGAAATGCCCAGGAACGGGCAGATGCCGAGGAACATCGCCAGCACGAAATTGTTGACGATGGCTGCATTCATAAAAATGTAACCGACGGAATCAGCTGTCATGCTGGGCCACCTCCTGTTGATCCATACGCTGCTGCCGGTGCTGTCCAACCCATGCAAAGATCAGCAGCCAGGCACCGAGCACGAAAAAACCGCCCGGCGGCAGCACCATGACCACCCAGGGCTGAAAGTTTTCACCGAACAGGGCGACACCGAACAACGAACCCGAACCCAGAATTTCCCGCACCGTGCCCAGACTCAACAACGCCAGCGTGAATCCTGCTCCGATACCCAGACCGTTGATGATCGTGGCACCCAGCGGCTGTTTCGACGCATAGGCCTCGGCGCGACCGAGTATCATGCAGTTCACCACGATCAGCTGGATAAAGGCGCCCAGCGCGTTGTACAGGTCCAGACTGATCGCCTGGATCGCGTAATCGACCATGGTGACAAAGGTCGCGATAATGATGATATAGGTCGCGATGCGCACCTGCTTCGGAATGAAATGGCGCATCAGTGACACCAGGCTGTTGGACGCGACCAGGACAAACGTACTGGCCAGCCCCATTGCCAGCGCATTGATGGCCGAATTCGTAACCGCGAGTACCGGGCACATACCCAGCAACATCACGAATACCGGGTTCTCCTCCCACAAGCCGCGCAGGAAGGTGTCGAGCGTGATTTTTTCCGTTGTATCAGGCAGCCCGGACATGTCGCGCTCCTCCATGCAGGCACCGCAGCAGATCACCCCGGCTTGCCACACTGCACTGGTACCTGTAATTATCCCGTTTCAAAGTCCGGCCTCCACGATCGCAAGATCCTTCTGAATGATAGGCACGACCTGTTGAGCACTGTCGTTGAGCATGCGCGCGATCGCTTTCGAAGTAATGGTCGCCCCCGAAATGGTATCGATCTGCCAGGGCTCGGTCTTGGTGCCGTGCTTGACCGGTACGATCGCTTGCTCGAGGCCTTTGCCCGATACATGCGCACGCGCCTCCAGCGCGACAAAGTTTTGCTGAAAGTCCGCATCCTTGATGATCTTGTCACCAATGCCCGGCGTTTCTGCCATCTTCAACACCTGGAAGCCGCGGATACACTGGCAATAGGGATCGTAGCCGTAGAGGATGCGTATCACATCCTGATAGCCGGCTGCCGCAGCCTCCAGCGCTACACCCTTCAAACGGCCCTCCTGATCATAGCCCGCGTACAGCGTGACGCCCTCAGTATTCTGCTCGGCCCTGCGTATTCCCTGTTCCGTGATCACGAAATCCTGTCTCGACACGGCTCCGGGTATCACCTTGAACAGTGCACGCTCGATCGCAAGACGCTTGTTCTCCTCGATCATTGGCAGGGTGAATCGATAGGTCAGCACCACCAGCAGACCGGACAGCATTGCAACCAGCCCCAGCGTACGCAGCATCCGGGTGGTCAGGCCGGGGTCCACGACTGCCGTGTTGATATCCGCCTGGCTCACGACTTGTTCCTCTCGCCGAATACCTTCGGCTGGGTCACCAGCGAAATCAGCGGCGATATCGCGTTACCTAGAAGGATCGCGTACATCACGCCCTCGGTCAGACCACCGAACAGGCGAATCACCACGGTCAGCATGCCGATGAACAGGGCGTAGACCCAGACGCCGAGCGGCGTGACCGGTGAAGCCACCATGTCGCTGACCATGAAAACCGCAGCCAGCATCAAACCGCCGGATAGCAGTACGAACAGCGGATCCGGATAGCGGGCCGCATCGAGCAGCCAGAAAGGCAGACTGACGATGACCGCTCCGAGCATGACACCGACCGGCAGTCGCCAGTCCATCATCCTGCGCGCCGCGAGATAGATGCCGCCCAGCAGGATGATAATCGCCGAAGTTTCACCGGCCGAACCCGACACGGTACCGGTCAACAGCTCCGTCAGTGGCGTGGATACCTGTTCGAACTTCTGCAGTGCCAGCGGTGTTGCCCCGCTAAAGGCATCGATCGACTTCTGATCGATCCAGGCATCGATTGGTTCCGGCATCATGAAGGGGGCAGTCAGGGTCGAAGGTATCAGTTCGGTGAACCGGCCCGGCAGAAATGGCGGCGACCAGGTGGTGATCGCGACCGGAAAAGCGGCCTGCACGAAAGCACGGCCGACCAGCGCCGGATTCATCACGTTGTAGCCCAGGCCGCCGAACAGCGCCTTGCCCAGCCCGACTGCAACGAACGCGGCTACAGCCGCCATCCATAAAGGGAAACCGGGTGGCAGGGTCAGTCCCAGCAGCAGGCCGGTGATCACGATGCTCCAGTCACCGAGGCTGCTCGTCCTGCCTGAAATCCGGCAGAACATGGCCTCGCTGAGCATGCACACCAGGGTGGTCGTCGCCAGCAACAGCAGCACGCTGAAGCCGAAAGCGTAAACCGACCAGGCACAGACCGGTATCAGTGCGAACACCACGTTGCGCATGATCTGCGCGACCGTCACCGACTGTTTCAGGTGCGGCGAGCTGCGCAGTGATTTGACAGCCCTGCTATCAGCCATCGAGGGGCCCGGCTGTTCCGGTTTGCATGCCTGCGCGAAAGTACATCATGCCTTTGCCGCCATGTCGCGGTTGACGGACTTCGCAATACGGAAATACTGCACCAGCGGAATGTTCGACGGGCAGACATAGGTACAGCTGCCACATTCAAAGCAGTCGTTGAGGTGGTAATCGCTGGCCATGGTCTCGTAGTCGGAACTCGTGGCCAGCATGCCCAGCATCGAGGGATTCAGCTGCATCGGGCAGGCGCTCAGGCAATAACCGCAACGGATACAGGGCAGCTCGGGCCCCTGATGGTTCTCCTGGTCGTGTTCGAACACGACCATGCCGGACATCGCCTTGGTCACCGGCACGTCCAGCGCAGACACCGTCATGCCCATCATAGGACCGCCGAGAATCACCTCCTTCGCATCGGCTGTGGTACCGGCGTGCTCCAGCAGGAACCGGACCGGCGTACCGACCGGGACCAGGTAGTTTCCCGGCCGTTCAACACCGGGTCCGCTGACGGTGACCACGCGTTCGATGACGCCGCGGCCGAGTGGCAGCAGTTCGCCGCTCTGCGCCAGAGTGCCGACATTGAAAACACCGACACCGACCGACGACGGCAGTTGCCCCGGCGGCACCCTGCGCCCGAGCACGGACTGTATCAGCATCTTCTCTGCACCCTGCGGGTACTTGGTGGGCACGTCCATGACGCTGATGGTGTCGTTTGGTTCGAGGTGCTTTTGTATCACCCGCACCGCGTCCATCTTGTTGTCCTCGACACCGATCACTGCACGCTCGACACCCAGGGCCCGCATGAACAGGCGAATACCCTTGATCAGCCTGTCCGGTTGTTCCAGCATGATGCGGTGATCGCAGGTCAGGTAGGGCTCGCATTCACAGCCATTGGCGACCAGGGTGTCGACCCTGTGTTCGGGTGGCGGTTTCATTTTAACGTGGGTCGGGAACGCGGCGCCGCCCAGGCCGACCATGCCGCTATTCTGCACAGCCTGAATGATTTCATCCGTGTTCATGGCATCGACATCGTGGCGATACTCGTACATTTCCTGCTGGGTGGATCCGCCGTAGACCTGGAGAATGATGCTCTCAATTTTGGGGCCGCGCGCGCTGGGCATCAGGCGGATGTTTTCGATGCGGCCGGTGGCCGGTGCGTGCTGCGGTACCGAGAAGAAACCGTCGGCTTCCGCGATAGGCTCGCCGCGAACGACTTCCTGCCCCGGCTTCACCAGCGGGATGGATGGCTTGCCGGTGTGCTGTGACAGCGGCACGATCAGTTTGTCAGCAAACGGCAGTCGGCGTATAGGCAGGCCGCTGGTCAATGCCTTGAAATCCGGCGGATGGACGCCGTGCTTGAAGGACCGGCTGGAAAACAAAGCGTTGAGCATAGTGATGTTTATCGCCTGCGCTGTTTACTGGAAAGGCTCGGCCCTTTTTATCAGTTTATCGAGGTCTTTTTCATCGGCATTCGACGGCGTACCCGGGTGAATGCAGCTGACAGTGCACTTCTCCGCTGAGCGCACGATGTCGATAAACGGCCCACCTTTCGGATCCACAACAACCGCCTGCTTGTCATCGTTGAACTGGAAGATCTTCGGATTGATCAGGATGCACTCTTCGCAGCCGTCACACTCCGGGGTATCGATCCACACCGGTTCGAAATCCGCGTTGCCGGCACTGCCTGCCGCTGCCGGTGCGCTGTCGGCGGCGGCTGCAGCCGGGGGCGGCATCTCGATATCGAGCGGTGCAGCGCCCTCCTGGTTCAGGATCATCGACAATAGCTTTGCGGTGAACTGCTGGGCGACATCGCTGCGTGCCTGCTGCGTGATCTGGTCCATGTCGAACACTTTCTCGATCGGCACCAGCGACTTCAGCTGGCGCCAGAAATCGCGCCGGTCCACGGTAGTGCGCACCAGGGTTTCCGATACCATCACCCGGGTCAGACGGTTCTTCGAATCGGTGCCCCAGATGTAGGGATAACGACCGTCACGCTCATCTTCAGTCATGTCGACAAACTCGTGCAGCGGCACCATGTTTTCGTTCCAGCTGCCCCGCGGCGCCTGCTTGAAATGCTTGCGGAAGCGGGCCTCGGTGACTGCGAAGTCGGCAAAGGTCATCGGCAGTTCCATGACCTGTTCGGTACCGATTTCATCCTGGTACTTCAGCGGATAGACCGGCCAGTCCTCGTCCATCGCCGGGTTGCCTTCCAGGCTGCAGCATTCATCGAAAGTGATGCCGGCGTCCGGATCGTACTTGAACAGCGGGTAGGCGCGCGATTCCAGCGCAAGCTTGCTCTGTGCCATGCTGGCATCATCGGGAATACCGTGTTCCGGCTGACAGGGGGCATAGCAGTTGAACAGCGTCGGACGGCGGCTGTTGAGGCCATCGATGAAGCCTTCCAGCATATGGGTGATATTGGCAGTGGAGCCCTGCAGCACGTAGGCATTGCGGTGCGCCATGCCGATAAGCGAGATTTCCTTGCGAATTTCCGATTTGCCCTGCCAGGCCTTGCCATAGCCGGCCATGTCCGACACCTGGCCGGTAAAGCCCGAGGTACAGGCCTGGCCGCCGGTGTTGGAGTAGACCTGGGTATCGAGCACCATGACCTTGACCGGCATCTCCGACATCAAAGCCCGCGACAGGTTCTGGAAGCCGATATCGTACATGGCGCCGTCGCCGCCGATCGCGACCACCGGTGGGCACAGCAGCCATTCTTCATCGCTGAAACGGGTCCAGTCGAAATAGCGAAAGAATTCACCGTGTTCGGTTTCGTTGTAACCGCCACTGTTCAGCTCCAGCTCGGCCATGCGTATCGCCTTGAAGCCTTCGGCCATTTTCACCATATGGCCCTGGAAAGCGCCCAGTGCCAGCGATGGCGAATCCTGGAACAGGTGGTTGGCCCACGGGAACGGGTACGGGTTGAACGGCCAGGTCGAGCCCCAGACCGAGGTACAACCGGTCGAGTTGAGAATGCCCATTGCAGCACGTCCGCGGCCTGTCTGGCCCTCTTCATACTTCCACTTGAGGCGGCGCAGCTGTTTCAGCAGCATGGTGTTGCGGTGCAGCCACTCGGTATCGATAGGCTCCACACCATTGTTCTTGTTCAATGATGAAAACAGGTCGGCAAGGTCAAGATCGGTATCGCGGTGCTCGGCGATCACCTGGCTGATAGCGCTATGATCATCGAGGTGGATCGACTCTGCCAGCTTCAGGTGGATATGCGTGTCCAGCTGCTCGATCAGGCTGTCCAGCTTCGCGATCTGGGCTTTTACCCTCGGCTGCATCAATGCGGTAACGGTGCTGGTGAACAGGCGGATCACCGATTTTTCACCGCAGCCGACACAGGCGCCGTCGCCGCAGGACATTGCTTCGAAATTGTTCTTGTCCAGCAGCAGT
Source organism: uncultured Gammaproteobacteria bacterium (assembly GCA_937998645.1). GTDB lineage: Bacteria > Pseudomonadota > Gammaproteobacteria > SZUA-229 > SZUA-229 > JABDQW01. Next base: position 38,851 of record CALLCZ010000037.1, on the reverse strand, counting down.
GTTTCCAGCGCGCCGATTTTTTCATCGAGGTCGCTGATGCGAATATAATCCGGCTTGGTCGTCGGCAGTTTCAGCCAGAAATCCCAGTCCTTGCGCAGCTTGTCGACAGCCTCACCGGTTTGCGGCCTGGCCACCAGCGCATCGTCTTCACAGACTTCAACGCATTCCATGCAGCCCTTGCAGGTATACGGGTTGATGGTGACCGAGAACAGGCCGCCGCTGTTCTTGTTCTTCTTTTCGCGCGTCAGGTAATAGGGTTTGGTGATGGCGAAGTTGAATTCACCGACGGTATCCATGAACCAGCCGAATTCCTGTTCCATCTGCTGGCGGTTGTTTTCATCCAGGTCTGATTCCGCCAGCGTCGACTGTACGGCCTGGTTCAGCAGCTTGCTGATCTGGGCTGACTCGCCGGCCGAATCGATCATGGTGCGCAGTTTCTTTTCGACATCGCGCACCGAGCGTCGCAGGTACAGCGTCGGCTGGCCACCGGTTTCGATGCTGTTGATCGCGGTTGCGAACACGTCGCTGATATCGTTGACCAGGCCGGGTATTGCGCTGTCCGGGCATACCGAGTAGCAGTCGCCGCAAGCGGTGCAGTTCTGCGGTATAAACTCCGGGTAATCGAATCGAATCGAGGTCATGTCCCTGAAAACGCTGGTGGAGGCCGGCATCAGGCTGAGCGAGATATACGGGTCAGCCAGGTTTTCCTCGCCCTGCCCCGAGGCATAGAAGCTGCCGGTCTGTTCCCAGAAACGGTGAACATCGGAGATGCCGCCGTCGGCTTCCGGCAGCTGTTTCAACATTACTGGCAGATCGACGCGCTTGACCACAGGTGCAGCGGCCTTGCTTTCGAGTGACTTGTCGGTGATTTCATGAATCTCATCGTAACCGCGGCGCACGACGCGCAGGTTATCCTGCACGATGCGTTCGCCCTTGTCGCCGAATTTACTGCGTAGCTGTCGGTCGATTGCATTGAACAGGCCTTCCTCGTTCAGGTTGGCGCGTTCCATTAGCGGTGATGCTGCGAAAAAGGCGCCCTGGAAGGCGTTACCCTGCATGCGGAACTGCAGTTCCGGGTTGGTGGCCTCCTCGCGTGCGATCTTGAACCCGTCGAGGTAGTAAACGTGGATATCGTTGTCGACAATGTAGCGCCGGGCGTATTCGGGGAAGCTCTCCCACAGTGCTGCGGCGTCGCTGGTCTCGCTCTGGATAATGAAGGAACCACCCTTGGTGAGGCCGCCCAGTGGATTGGAGTGGCTGAAAACATGCGGGTCCGGCGACATGACCACGTCGACATAATGGTACTCGCAGTTCAGCCGTATCGGTTCCGGTGCCGCGGATAAATAGTATGTCGTCGGCTGTCCCTTCTTCTCCGAGCCGTACTTGGGATTGGCCTTGATGTCGAAATCGAGCAGGTCGAACAGGGTCATCGCCAGGTTTTTACCCGTGGTGATCGCACCCCAGCCGCCTACCGAGTGGATGCGCACCGTGGTCGAGCCCTCGGGCCGCAGATCCGGGTTCTCGCTGCCGCGCAGCGCCAGGTCTTTCAAATGGGGATAGATATGCAGCAGGTTCTGCTGGTGTATTTCCTGGGTCGGGTTGGCCGCCTGCTCGTGGATGAAATCCACCGACAGGTAGTAGAACGGCTTGTGTGCTCCATCGGGCAGCATGTTTTCGACCGCGGCGACCAGCGCCTCCGGCTGCAGGTCGCGGCTGCCAAGACCATAGCAGGCTGAATACAGCCGCGGCATATCACCCTTGCCATAGCGATCGTAATCCGGATACGGTATTTCACCGTTGCTGACATTGGCGTTCTCTATACACTTGCTCAGCGCCGTGCGGACTTCACGGATCAGCGGCAGGTCTTCGGCCAGCGGTTGATCGGTGCGCTCGAGTACCGCAACACCTTTCCTGCCCTTGAGCAGCTTGCCGAGCAGATCACCCGGGAACGGACGGTACATGGTCATGTTGACCACACCGACCTTGAGCTTGCGTTTGTCGCGCAGGTAATCGGCGACGGCCTCGGCCTGCACGATCATGCTGCCCTGGCCGAGTATGATGTAATCAGCATCCTCTGCGCGGTATGCGGATACCCGATGGTAGCGCCTGCCGGTCAGCTCGTAGAACTCATCCATGGCCTGTTCGGAGAGTTCCCTGATATGGTCAAAGAAATACGGGCGTTGCGCTACCACCGACTGCATGTAGGCGTCCTGGTTCTGCACCGGGCCGGCCAGGACCGGGTTATCGACGTCCCAGAGTTCGGGCACGCGCCGACGCGTTTCTCCATAGAGCATTCGCTGTGCCGGTGTCGGGCATTCGATGATGTCTTCCGGATGTCCGAGATATTTTGCAATCAGCTCCCGTTCCGGTACGTTCAATGGCTCGATCAGGTGGGTGGTGAGGAAGCCATCCTGGGCGACGGCTGCCGGCGTCAATGACAGTTCGGCTATGCGCCGCCCGATCAGGTTCAGGTCTGCGGCTTCCTGGGCATTTTTAGCCATCACTTGCAGGAAGCCGGTATCGTCGATGCAGTGATAATCGTCGTGGCCGCAATGCACGTTCAACGAAGCCTTGGTAATCGCGCGACAGCCGATATTCAGCACATATGGCAGGCGCTTGCCGACAGCTGCGTACAGGGACTCGTGCATGTAGGCGACCCCCTGTGCAGACGAGAAATTGCTCGCGCGCAGACCGGTCATCGACATGCCGGCCGTGACCGCAGCGGCAGCGTGCTCGCCTTCGGGCTCGACGAAAATCAGCGGGCGTCCGGCTGTATTGATGTGCCCTTTAGCAGCCTCTTCCGCCCAGTACTCGCCCATCTGCGTCGACGGTGTAATCGGGTAGGCACCGGCCGCATCGGAAGATTCGCGCTCGCACATGATGACGGCACTGTTGCCATCCATCGCCATGCGGATACCGGGATACTTGAATGTCTTGGATTGCTTTTTGTCTGCCATAATTGCGGCCCCGATGCCAGATTCAGTTTAAGTATAGCCAATGCTGCAGTGCAATAATTGTGCCTTAGTCACCGTCTTCATACAAATATAATCAGAAATGGTTTTAATTCAGGAAATTTGCGGATATTCATCATTTCAGGGGGAGCGCCTCCTTTCTGACAATCTTGACCGCCTCCTGGCCCTTGTGCACCCCACCTTCCAGCCATACGATGGCGCCGGTGGGACAGCGCTCGATCGCGACGCGCGAGGCGTGGGTGTTCTGGCTGTAATCGATCACGGCCAGGTTGTTGACCATGGTGACCAGCTCGCCAGGCGCATCGGCTGCGCAGCGACCGCAGCCGTTACAGGCGACAACACATTCAGCTTCAGCCAGATCACCTTTTTCGAGATTCTTGCAGGCGACCCAGAGACGGTGGCTGGCGGGCTGTAACGAAAACAGATCGCGCGGACAGATATCGACACAGTCACCGCAGGCCGTACACAGATCATCGATAACCTGTGGTAAATCGTGCCGGTCCATGATGATCGCATCGAAATCACAGACGCGTTCACAGTCGGCCAGACCGAGACAGCCCCAGGCGCAGCCTTTGCCGCCGCCGGCGACGAGTGCCGCAGCGCGGCAGCTTTCGACACCCCGGTAGTCACCGTACCTCTGGGCCACATTGCTGCCACCGGCGCATGCCAGCCGCGCCACCTGCGCTTCCTGGGAACCGAGTTCGACACCGAGATAGTTGGCGATGATCTGGTTCATCTCGGCGCTGTTGACCGTGCACGCACCGGGCTGCAGTTCGCCGACGACCAGCTTTTCGGCGAATACCCGACAGCCCGCAGTTCCGCAGGCGCCGCAATTGGAGTGCGGCAGCAGATCTTCCACCTCGTCGATTTTGGGATCTTCGTAAACGAACAGCCGCCTGTTGGCGATCACCAGGACGGTCGCCAGTATCAATCCCAAGCCGGCCATAAACCCGACCGCAACAACAATATTTAACATTGGTGACATGGAATTCAGTATGCGTGTTACATGAATGACCCGCGTTTAAACAGAAACCACAATACGCTCATAAAACAACATATCACAGCCCCAGCATTTCTGGCGATAGATAATTGGTCGAAGCACAAGCCTTAAGCTTCGTTGCAGGTCATCGCTTTTCACCTGATTACAAAAAGTTTCCCTTATTTTCATTATGGATATAGCATGGTTCAGCACCCGAATCATTCCAATCGGGTCAATTCGTACAGATTATGATGCCAGTCAGGGTTTGATCGCGCCGCTGCGCCGGTTGTTACGTTCAGCGGCGCGGCCCGCGATTCGCACCTCTTTCGTCCGTGTGTGGTCCACGGTGTTCGCTGTTGCCATAAGCGATGCAGGCTGCACGGGTTCTCCGTGACTAAATCACGTGAAATTACCGACAAATCATAGATAATGCTGAATAAACAACTGATATCATTCTTGCAATCCTGATGCTCTCCGGCAGATCGGCAGCAATACGGTGCGGCCGTCTGGCAAGTCGGGAATTGTTTGAGGTATATTGTCCTAATTCAAATCTTAAGTGCGGTAGCACACAATGGCAGGTGTCACCATGAACGATCAGGTTATCTGGCTTGACAAGCTTGGCATGAATGATGTTGAACGCGTCGGTGGCAAGAACGCCTCACTCGGAGAGATGATAAGCAACCTCTCGTCGCTGGGTGTCAGTGTTCCTGGCGGATTCGCCACGACCGCGGAAGCGTACCGGCGTTTCCTCATGCAGGAAGGTCTTGCCGAACGGATCAATGCGAAACTTGCCGATCTCGATATTGAAGATATCGTCGCACTGGCCGAAGCCGGTGCTGAAATTCGCGCCTGGGTGATCGATACGCCGCTTCCCGAAAATCTGCTCCAGGCAATAACGGAATCCTGGAAACGCATGGCGGAGGAAGGCGGCAGCGATATTGCGGTGGCCGTGCGCTCCTCGGCGACCGCTGAAGATCTTCCCGATGCCTCCTTTGCCGGTCAGCAGGAGACCTACCTGAACGTCAGTGGACTGGACAATGTTATCGTCGCGATCAAGCATGTTTTCGCGTCCCTGTACAATGACCGTGCGATAGCCTACCGCGTTCACCAGGATTTCGATCATGAGAAAGTAGCGCTTTCCGCCGGTGTGCAGCGCATGGTGCGCAGTGATGTCGGTGCCAGTGGCGTGATGTTCACACTCGACACCGAATCGGGCTACCGTGATGCCGTGTTTATCACCGGTGCCTATGGACTGGGCGAAACCGTGGTGCAGGGCGCGGTCAACCCGGACGAGTTTTACGTGTACAAACCGGCGCTGGCAGCCGACCGCCCCGCGATACTGAAACGCGGACTCGGCAGTAAGCTGATCAAGATGATCTACACCGACAGCACGGATCACGGCAGGACGGTGCAAACAGTCGAGGTGCCCAGCGAAGAGCAGAGAAAATTCTGTATTTCAGACAGGCAAGTCGAGGAACTGGCGCGCCAGGCCCTGACCATTGAAAAACATTACGGTCGTCCGATGGATATCGAATGGGCGCTCGACGGTGTCGATGGTGGCTTATACATTGTGCAGGCGCGCCCTGAGACCGTGGAGAGCCGGGCCAGCGATACGGTAATGGAGCGTTATGAACTCAAACAGAAGGGCTCTTTGCTGGCGCAGGGCCGCGCGATCGGTCAGCGAATCGGCGCGGGTGCCGTGCGCCTGATCATGGATCCCTCGGAGATGTCCCGGGTAGCGGCAGGCGATGTCCTGGTCACGGACATGACCGACCCGGACTGGGAGCCGATCATGAAACGTGCGGCCGCAATCGTTACCAACCGGGGTGGCCGAACCTGCCACGCGGCAATTATTGCACGGGAACTCGGTATTCCAGCCATCGTGGGCTGTGGCGATGCAACCGATCGGCTCAGGGACGGGGAAGAGGTTACCGTATCCTGCGCCGAAGGTGATACGGGCAATGTCTACCACGGCATTCTCGAATTCGAGATTATCCGCACCGACACCGGCAACATGTCACCGCTGCCGACCAAGATCATGATGAACGTCGGCAACCCGACGCGCGCCTTTGCTTTTTCCAGAATACCCAACTCGGGTGTCGGGCTTGCGCGGCTGGAATTCGTGATCAACAACACCATCGGTGTTCACCCCAAGGCTTTGCTTGAATACGGTCATCAGGCGGATGACCTCAGGCGGCTCATCGACCGGCACATGGCCGGCTATGACGACCCGGTCAGCTTCTATGTTGAAAAACTGGTCGAGGGCATCGCGATGCTGGGCGCGGCTTTCATGCCCAACCCGGTCATCGTTCGCCTTTCCGATTTCAAGTCGAATGAATATGCCAATCTGGTTGGAGGCCGGCAGTACGAGCCGGTAGAGGAAAATCCAATGATAGGCCTGCGAGGTACATCGCGATACCTGTCGGACGAGTTTCGTGACTGCTTCGAGCTCGAGTGCAGGGCGTTGAAGCGAGTGCGGAATGACATGGGTCTGACCAACGTCGAAATCATGGTGCCCTTCTGCCGCACACTGGAGGAGGCGCAGCAGGTGATCGACCTGCTGGAATCGAACGGACTCAAGCGCGGAGAAAACGGCCTGCGCGTGATCATGATGTGCGAGATTCCATCGAACGCATTGCTCGCAGAAGAGTTTCTCGAATATTTCGACGGCTTCTCGATAGGCTCGAATGACATGACGCAGCTTTCGCTCGGTCTTGACCGTGATTCGGAACTGATCGCGCACCTGTTCGATGAGCGCAATCCGGCGGTGAAAAAACTGCTGTCGATGGCTATCGACGCCTGCCATAAGCAGAACAAGTACGTCGGCATCTGCGGCCAGGGGCCGTCAGACTATCCCGATTTTGCGCAGTGGTTGTTCGACAAGGGCATCACCAGCATTTCGCTGAACCCTGATACTGTTGTCGATACATGGGTGCATCTGTCACAGAAGCTTGAACGTGGCTGACAGTAAATACAAACGTCCGGTCTTTTTTGTTTCTGACCGCACAGGCATCACTTCTGAAACACTCGGTCACGCTTTGCTGACGCAATTCAACCTGATCGACTTTGAATACTACTCGCTGCCGTTCATCACTTCGACAGACAAGGCCAGAAAGGCGCTGAAGCAGATTTGTGACGCCGGGGAAAAAAGCGGACTGCGCCCGATCGTATTCAGCACCATGGTGAAGGATGACTACAAGCCGATCATTGCCGAATGTGACGCCCATATCATCGACTTTTTCGATGCCTTCATCATGCCGCTGGAAAAGGTACTGGGTACGCATTCGACGCACACATCCGGGTTGTCGCACGGCATCAGTGACGAAGCCGTCTACATGCAGCGCATCGATGCGGTTAACTATGCCCTGCTCAATGATGACGGAATAACGGCAAAACATTTCGACAACGCCGAGATCATACTCATCGGTGCATCCCGCAGCGGCAAGACACCGACCTGTCTATATCTTGGCCTGCAGTACGCAATACGCGCCGCCAACTATCCGTTGACCGAGGTTGACGTCAACTTTCAAAAGCTGCCGGCTGTGCTGGAACCGTACAGGGAAAAACTGTTCGGACTGATCATCAGCCCAGACCGGTTGCGAAATATCAGGGAACTGCGCCGACCGGGCAGCGAGTACGCCTCGCTGGCGCAATGCCAGAAAGAGGTCAGAGGAATAAAGGCGTTGCTGGAGCAGGAGGGTATCAAGTATGTCGATACCAGCCATGTATCCGTTGAAGAGATCTCTGCCAAAATCCTCGAGAAGCAGGAATTAACCCGCCGCGTTCTTATCTAATGGGAAGTACTGCTGGATGATTGGCAGAGCACAGGAAGTGACAATGGAGACAGGCCACGTTTTTCAGATAATCAGTGTTCTTCGATAAACTCGATATTCACGCGATCGTCCAGATCCCTGGCATGCACTTCGACTACATGCGGTAATCGACTGCTCAGATAGGCACAAGAAACTTCGATCCTGGCATTATCCTGCTGCTGCAATCCCTTGAGCAGGTTCATGGCCACAAAGCCGGCCTTTTGTTTGCTGTCCGGTTCAGTAATCAATTCGCCATACAGCCTGATACCACGATCCATATCGCGGTCCATTTGTTCTATAAAACGCCAGTTGCCTGTCATCAAGCACCGTCGAGCGATCATACTGAAAGGCCAGCTGGTCATTAATAACAATATCTAGAAAACCCATTTAGTATGAATACTCATATCTAGTATGAATACTCATATCAAGATTAATGGGGGCAGATTACTTTAAGATTACTTAAAATAAAACCGCCCCCTATTATCAGGCTGCTTCAATCCTCACGCCTTTTAAATCAAATCAAGTCGACTGATTAACAGCGATTTAGACTTGTTAAAGCGATCTGCCTCCTTTAATTAGCGATCGAGGTTCATCACCCTGGTCCATGCATCAACAAAGTCACGCACAAACTTCTCTTTGCCATCGTCTGCTGCATAGACTTCTGCAACAGCGCGCAACTCGGAGTTGGAACCGAATATAAGATCGACGGGCGTGGCAGTCCATTTGAGTTTGCCGGTACCGCGATCATGACCTTCATACAGGCCCTCGGCTTTTGATGACTTGCTCCATTTCGTCGACATGTCGAGCAGGTTGACGAAGTAATCGTTGCTCAAGGTACCGGGCTTGTCGGTGAAGACACCATGTTTGGATCCCGCGACATTGGCATCCAGCGCGCGCATACCACCGACCAGGACCGTCATTTCAGGAACGGTCATCGTCAGCAGGTCAGCACGATCGACCAGCATATCCGCAGGTGATCTGGAGTTAGCCTTACCGAAGTAATTGCGGAAGCCGTCTGCTGTCGGTTCAAGTACGGCAAAAGAGTTCACATCAGTTTGCTCCTGCGATGCATCAGCACGACCCGGCTTGAACGGTACCTCAACATCATGTCCGGCATCCTTCGCGGCCTTCTCAATGGCTGCAGCTCCACCGAGAACGATCAGGTCTGCAAGCGACACCGCCTTGCCACCCGATGTCTTGCTGTTGAAGTCTTTCTGGATGCTTTCCAGTTTCTTCAGCACCTTGCCCAGCTCATCCGGATTGTTGACCTCCCAGTCCTTTTGCGGTGCTAGCCGAACACGTGCACCGTTGGCGCCACCACGCATGTCAGTACCGCGGAAGGAAGCTGCCGATGCCCACGCAGTTCTGACCAGCTCGGGCACGGTCAAACCTGAATCAAGAATATCGGACTTGAGGCTGTCGATATCCTTTTCATCAATCAATTTGTGATCGACTGCGGGAACAGGGTCCTGCCAAAGCAGTATCTCGCCCGGTACTTCTGCACCAACATAGCGAGCGCGTGGGCCCATATCACGATGTGTCAGTTTGAACCATGCCTTGGCAAAGGCCTTATCGAACTCTTCTGGATTCTTGACGAAACGCTCGGCGATCTTGCGATACTCCGGATCTTCACGCAGTGACAAGTCAGTCGTCAGCATAGTGACCGGGTTCATCTTGCCCTTGATGTGTGCATCAGGAACCATTTTACGTGCGGCTTCATCCTTCGGAATCCACTGTACAGCGCCTGCAGGACTCTTGCTCTGTACCCACTCAAAGGCCAGAAGATTGGCCAGGAATGCAGTGCTCCATTGCGTTGGTGTTGGTGTCCAGGCACCTTCAAGGCCACTGGTAATTGTGTCTTCAGCATTGCCCTTGCCACACTTGTTGATCCAGCCCAGACCCTGCTCCTCGATATCTGCTGCTGCAGGTTCCGGTCCAACACATTTCTCGGGACCATGTGCACCGTGAGTTTTACCCAGGGTGTGGCCACCGGCGATCAGTGCAACCGTCTCTTCATCGTTCATCGCCATGCGACCGAAGGTCTCGCGAATGTCCTTTGCAGCGGCAAGCGGGTCATGTTTGGCGCCGGTAGGGCCTTCCGGGTTCACGTAAATCAGACCCATCTGAACAGCCCCCAGTGGTTTTTCCAGTTGGCGCTTGTCCTTGTAGCGCTTGTCATCGGCCAACATCACGGTCTCCGGTCCCCAGTAAACCAGGTCGGGTTCCCAATCGTCTTCACGACCACCAGCAAAACCAAAGGTCTTGAAGCCGGCATTTTCCAGTGCCACGTTCCCGGCAAGAATCATCAGGTCGGCCCAGGAAACACTACGACCGTATTGCTGTTTAACCGGCCACAACAGGCGGCGTGCCTTGTCGAGGTTGGCATTGTCTGGCCAGCTGTTCAGCGGTTCGAATCGCTGCTGACCACCATCGGCACCACCACGGCCATCCATAGTGCGGTAGGTACCTGCACTGTGCCATGCCATTCGAATAAAGAGCGGACCATAATTGCCCCAGTCTGCAGGCCACCAGTCCTGTGAGCTTGTCATTGCTTTTTCGATGTCTTTCTTCAGGGAATTCAGGTCGACTTTCTGAAACGCTGCAGCATAGTCAAAGTCATCACCCATGGGATTGGACTCTGCAGAATGTGCACGCAGAGGGCTCAGGTTCAGCTGTTCAGGCCACCAAAACTGGTTCGATTTCGGGCTACCGTGGGTAACAGCCGAGCTCGAGTGCACTCCCGGTGAAATGGCAACCGCTATAGCGGCAAGCAAAGGTATCGCATGTTTTAACATTGTAATTTCTCCCTTTTAATAACTATCAGAATTATTAAACTACAACGCTATTGCCAATCTGAGACATAGGCAATTTGTATTTCGCTATGTGCATGATAGATTTTCTTAATCAGTGCACAAATCGCTTCGAGGTGGGGTTCCCGGTTATCCCAGGGCAATCGGGGAACAGACCACGATTATTCTTTCTTGAATGAACTGGCTGCCTGATTCATCGTGGTCTGTCGGCTGTTATTTCTTATTGGTTATTTCTCATCCTGTCCGGATGGCTTTTTATAAAACGCATTCATGATTTCCATTGGCAGTGGAAAAACGATCGTTGAAGCGTTTTCATTGGAAATATCGTTCAGGGTTTGCAGATAACGCAGTTGCAGGGTTTGCGGGTTCTTTGACATCACCTCCGCAGCCTGCAACAACTTTTCGGAAGCCTGTAATTCACCTTCTGCATGAATGATTTTTGCGCGGCGTTCGCGTTCGGCCTCAGCCTGTTTGGCGATGGCACGTATCATGGTCTCATTCAGGTCAACATGTTTTATTTCGACATTGGTGACCTTGATACCCCACGAAGCGGTTTGCTCATCGAGAATGTTCTGAATATCGGCGTTCATCTTGTCGCGTTGCGAAAGCATTTCGTCGAGATCGTGCTGACCCAGCACGGAGCGTAAAGTGGTCTGTGCCAGCTGGCTGGTTGCGTTGAAATAATGCTCGACCTGGATGATGGCACGTTCCGGATCAACCACGCGAAAGTAGAGCACGGCACTGACGTGCACAGTTACGTTGTCACGGGATATAACATCCTGTGTGGGGATGTCATAGGTAACCACACGCAAATCGACACGTACCATTTTTTGAATGACCGGGATGACGATAATCAGGCCCGGACCCTTGACCTTTTGAAAGCGTCCGAGGAAGAAAATCACGCCACGCTCGTATTCTTTCAGTATGCGTACTGCAGAAATGATAATGGCCAGCAGCAATATCGCAGGAACTAAATATTCGAATAAGTACATCATCATTCTTCCTCTGTAGTGTTATCTGCCGGCTTAACTTTTAACACCAGCTTGTCAATGGCATCGACACGAATATTTTGACCGGCGGACAAAGGCTCACGGCTTTCAGCCAGCCAGGATTCACCATCGATGACCACACGCCCGCGGCCGCTAAAACTATCGATCACCACGCCGGTGCGGCCGATCATGTACTCTTCTCCACTGACCACCTGCCTGTGCCTGAGCGTGGAAAACTTTCTAAGTATCCACAACATGAAGCCACCTGCCACCAGCGCAGTGCCGCCGATTAACGGTAACGACACGGCAATATATTCATCGTCGAACAGCATAATGGAGCCAACCGTAAAGGCGATCACGCCACCTACTCCCAGTATACCGCCGCTGGTTACAAACATTTCAGAGATGATAAAGGCCAGGCCAATGCCAAGCAGTGCCAGCCCGGCATAGTTGATTGGCAGCACCTGGAAGGCATATAAGGCGAGCAACAGGCAGATGGTGCCGACAACGCCGGGCAATATGATGCCCGGGTTGGAAAATTCCAGGATCAGACCATAGATACCAACCAGCATCAGCACATAGGCGATGTTCGGATTGGTGATAATGGCGAGGATACTGGAACGCCAGTCCGGTGTAATGCGTTCAATGATCAAGGCATCGGTATCGAGTGTCGTGATTCGGCCTTTGACATTGACTTCCCGGCCATCCAGCTGTTCCAGCAATGCCGTGAGATCATCCGCAACTATGTCGATGACATTATTTTCCAGCGCTTCCACGGCGGTGAGACTGGCAGCTTCACGCACCGCCAGTTCCGCCCAGGCTTCATTGCGTCCTCTCAGTTTTGCCAGGCCCTTGATGTAGGCAGCCGCATCGTTGATGATTTTCCTTTCCATGCTGGTTTTGCCATCGTCGCCCTTTTCCTCGCCAGCAACCCCGGTCGGGTCGGTGGGTGTTTTAGGCAGCCCCCCTACCTGCACGGGTGTGGCCGCCCCCAGGTTGGTAGCAGGCGCCATCGCGGCAATGTGACTGGCATAAAGAATGTAGGTGCCGGCGCTTGCCGCGCGCGAACCCTGCGGCGAGATATAGGTGATCACTGGCACATGGGCATCGAGCACCGCCTGGATAATTTCACGCATGGAATGGTCCAGACCGCCGGGTGTGTTCATTTGCAGAATAACCATTATCGCACCGTCGGCCTCGGCGTTATCGATACCACGCGTGATCAGTTCCTGCGTAACCGGACCGATGGCACCGTCGATTTCAACCAGGTAGGCCTTGTTGCCGGCAGTGACGACTGCCCAGACATGTTGCACAAGAATGGCGAGGACGAGTCCGAAGACAAGGCGGGAAAGTAATTGAGTAGACTGCATATCGTGATTCTTTCCGTGCAGGTTGCCCTGAAATGATCAGATTACAGGCAATATAAACATAAAACAGGGGCCAGGGAAATACGAGGAAAACAGCCGCAAATCAGGGTTACAGGTGTGGAGTGAATAAAACCGGTAATATTCGTCTGACCCCGATTACTTATGTTCATGCACCGGGCACAACGAAACGGAACTCGCCTTCGAGCGCGTCGAGCACTGGCGCGTCCCTGTCATAGACGTCCCTGCGGAAGTGAACCCGCCCATCCGCATCTGCCTCGGCCGTCCAGTAAAGAATCAGTACCGGCAAAGGCTCCTTCAGGTTGACACGCTGCGTGCGCCTGGAGTCCAGCAGCTGTTGTATGCCCTGCTGGTCCCAGCGCTCGGGATCATCGAGCAGCAGCTCGGCCAGTTCAAAAGGTCTTTCCACTCGGATGCAGCCCGAACTGAACATTCGTTCGTTATGGGCGAACAGGCTCTTGCTGGGTGTGTCGTGGATATAGACCGCATGCTTGTTGGGGAACATGAACTTGACTCGCCCGAGCGCATTATCGGGACCCGGTTCCTGGCGCAGTAAATACGGAAAATTTCCGGCAGCGACGCTGGGCCAGTCAATCGTGCTGACATCGACGGGCTTGCCGTTGTGATGCAGGATTCGCATATTGCGCTTGGCCAGGTAATCGGGGCCATGCTCGAGCCTGGGCAGGATGTCTTCGCGCAGGATGGTTTGGGGCACGGTCCAGGTCGGGTTGAATTCCAGGTACCGCATTGAATCGCGAAACACCGGTGTGTCCCGGTAGGGCCTGCCGACCTGCGCCCTGGCCTGCCAGACGATCTCGTCTTCCTGCAACAGGTAGACGTGGAATCCCGCGATATCGACAATGACATAATCTTCCGGCAGCTCTTTATACACCCAGCGAATGCGTTCAAGATTGACGCGAATCTGATCGATGCGCTGCTCAACGGGCACGTTCAGCGCGGCCAGTGTCACCTGCCCGACGGCCCCATCGGGCGCCAGACCGTGTCGCTTCTGGAATGTGATCACCGCCCGCTTCAGCGCTGCGTCGAAAACCTCGGGATCACCCGTCTGCACATCAGCAAGATCACCGGTGCGCTGCAAACGTTGCCGGAGTGGAACGATCCGCTCACTCGTCATGCCAGGCTTCAACGTTGGGCCTGAAGGAATACTCGGCCAGCCACCTCCGGATGCGATTTCGCGGTAACGCGCCAGTGCATCACACAGCCAGTCATAGAAAACCGGCGCATTGGTACGCTCGCTAATGACGGAGGTCACATCCGTCGTGCCGAGAACGTTCCCCAGCTCTGAAACCGGGTCCGGCGAATGCAGCCGCCGTTCAAAGTTCCAGTTGGGATCGAGTTCACCTGGCAAGACCTTGCCGAAGTTTGCGTGATAGGCAAGACGCACCACGGCGTCTGTGAGCAGAATCTCCATTTCAGCCGCTGCCTCGGACCCGGCGCCGGCCGCGACCCGTCTACGCAGCTCCTTGATCGCTTGCCAGTGATAATCCTCGGGATTCAGGCCTTGTTCGTAACTGTTGCGGATCGCCTCCAGCACGGCATCTACCGATGCGTCCGAAACCCAGGCCGGGATGTAATCACGCCGCTCATAGACTTCCGGAATGAACTCCACCGCAGCGACTTGCGATGCGCCGATCTCGATGTGCCCGTCAACACGCAGCTGACTGACCAGTTGTTCGAGAGCCACCTGTGTGGAAGTCTCTGCCTGAGCTACGGTTACAAGCACAAACGCACAGGCGACTCCAACGAAGCTCAATGACTTGCTTTTCATTTCAATTATTTCTCGTCTCGTAATGCCTAGTTGGGTGGACGGGGATGCATTTTACTTATCCAGGGTCGCACCTGCATAAGTTAATGTTAAGCCAGGTCCGTTCAAAGAAATAAGCCTCTGAATCCGACCTGGATAGTTTTTATCTAAAAAAAAGGGAACAGATTTATTGTCTAGCATCTTCCTCTAAAAAAATAAATCTGTCCCCTGTTCTCCATATCATATTTGCCAATTAGTTAATCTAACTCAACTTTAAGCAAATTCTATATGCGTAAACTGACAGTAGAGAAGTACGTATTTACAATAACTACCTAAGGAGAGCAGATATGGCTATCGCAGAAACCGTAAAAAATTATCTGACTCAGAAAGCGGTCGATTACACATTGCCATTTCATCCGCACACGGGCTCCAGCCACGAGACCGCTGAAGCATCTCATGTCCGCGAGGACCACATCGCCAAGGGCGTGATCGTTAAGGATGCCTCGGGCTATGCGATGATAGTAGTCCCGGCCATCAACTATGTCGAGATGAAGCACGTACGCAAGGAACTCGACCGGGAACTGGAACTCGTTGAAGAAGACGAATTTGCCAAACTGTTTCCCGACTGCGAGCCCGGCGCCGTACCACCACTCGGCCCGGCCTACCAGATCGAGACTTTTCTTGATGAAGCTCTAACCAGTCTCGCCAATGTCTATTTCGAGGCGGGCGACCATGAGCATCTGGTGCATGTAAACGGAGATGGCTTCAAGACCTTGCTCAGTGGTGTTCGGCACGGCCACTACAGCCAGGATGAATGAGTGAAAAGGCAATACCAAACGAACTCGATCCTCGAATTGACCCTTTTGGTACAAGTTTGGATTTGGTAAAGGGATCTGACCCCTTTAATCTTGACCCCTTTTAATCTACCAGTACACTCGCGCGTTATCTGGTTGAACAAATGGGCTACACGCAGGTCTTTAATGTACGTGACGGCATCACGCGCTGGGTCAGCGATGACAAGCCGGTAAAGAGACTGTGATCTACAATGGCATGAACTGTACGAGTATTGACATGAGCAACAACGATTCGACTATGCAAGCAACAAGCACACACAAGCCACGACCGATGATTGACCTTTTGGTCAGTCTTGTTATTCCCTCCATCATCCTGATGAAATTCAGCGGTGATGAGAACCTCGGGGCAACTGCTGCGCTAATCGTTGCACTGGCTTTTCCGCTGAGCTGGGGCCTGTTTGAACTTGTCAGATACAGACAATTCAATTTTATTGCCCTGCTAGGCCTGATCAGCATCGTTCTCACTGGCGGCATTGGTCTGTTGCAGCTCGATCCACAGTGGCTGGCCATCAAGGAAGCAGCCATCCCAGGGCTCATCGGCATTGGCGTGTTGCTGTCAACCTATACACGCTATCCATTGATCAGAACACTGGTCTATAACCCGAAGTTCATCAATGTCGAAATGATCAGGCAGCGACTCAACGAAAGCAATAATGGCAAGGCTTTTGAATCGCGCCTTCAAAACGCCACTTACCTGTTAAGCGGCACTTTCCTGTTTTCATCGTTGATGAACTACATATTGGCCAAGTCGATAGTTACCAGCCCGGCAGGCAGCGCCTCGTTCAACGAGGAACTCGGACAAATGACACTACTCAGCTACCCTGTGATCGCTATACCATCGACGCTTATGATGTTCGTTATCTTTTACTATCTTTGGCGTACGATTAATGGTTTGACCGGACTCAAGCTAGAGGAAATACTGACTTCAAATTACTCGCGATGAAAAAAATGACGGCTCCATCTTCCGTTGAAAGTGGCACCGCTTGGATACGTTAAAGGGATATTCTCTCTTTTTTTTAATCAGGCAATCCTTGCAAGCTCTGTATCAGTTCAAAACCATAACACTGCAATGGTTATAAAACCCTGCGATTTATCATGAAAGATTTTTCTGACTTAATAATCGAAAAATACTGATTTTTCACTCGTAAACAACTCGCTATTATCACGCCCCATCTTTACCCCTTAATCAGAACAGTAACAACCAGTAGAGAGTATTTACTATGGAAACAACAGACGAATTTATGAAACGTGTTATGACCTATCTTTTCACAGGTCTTATCGGAACAGCTTTAGGTGTATTTTTTCTCGCAAACATGATTGTTTGAGCATGAGAATTTTGTAACAACCAAGGGGGACGCAGGGATTATCTCTTAAGCAGAATTCCAATTGATCAGACTTTAATCCCTACGGCCCCTTTTTTTCCTACCTCCCCTTTTTTCGCGATCAAAAATTTAATCCCTGCGCCCCATTGCTGTCCCACTTAATTGACGCAACCTGGTGCTTGACTGTGTACATATCGCAATAATCAATAGTAAGTCGGCAGATAGACTTGAATTCCCGAAGCAGAATGAATGTTCTATTTAGCGAACAAACGGATCTCGTACAATCCGCGTCATGCCTGCGTAGGCAGGCATCCAGCGTCTTAAGTCACTGGATCCCGGCCAAAAACATGCCGGGATGACGATTAAGTGGGACAGCAGTGCCTACGCCCCCTTTTCTATAAAGGGATCAGACCGCTTTTGATTTCTTGTTGATTTAGAAAAAAGCGAGAAATGTAGTCATCAGAAAAAGGTGTATCATGAAACCATGCCATCGTTTCAATTTCACCCGGCTGTAGCTGACTGGTTTAACCGGCATTTTGGTTCGCCTTCCAGGGTTCAGGCTCAGGCCTGGCCGGCAATTCAGGCCGGGCACAATACCTTGATTGCAGCGCCTACCGGTTCAGGCAAAACACTGGCGGCGTTTATGGCCGCGATCGATCAACTGGTGCACGAGGGTCTGCAGTTTCCGCTGGCGGATGAAACCCGGGTGCTGTATGTATCGCCATTAAAGGCCCTGTCCAACGATATCCATAGAAACCTGGAACTGCCGTTGAATGGTATCCGTGATGCCTTGCTGGAAAATGGTTATGCTGATGTACCGATTCGTGCCATGGTCCGTACCGGCGATACCACGCAGACTGAACGTGCGCTGATGAAACGCAGTCCACCGCATATCCTGGTGACCACGCCGGAGTCGCTGTTCATCCTGCTCACCTCGGATTCCGGCCGTGACATGCTGAAAACCGTACACAGTGTCATCGTCGATGAAATCCACGCGCTGGCCGGTAACAAGCGCGGCGCCCACCTGGCCTTGAGCCTGGAACGACTCAACCAGTTATGCACCCGGCCACCGGTACGCATCGGCATCTCGGCGACGCAAAAACCGATCGAAGACATGGCGTCTTTTTTGATCGGGCAACACGATGACCCCGAGCAACGCGCCTGCACTATTGTCGATACCGGTCATGTGCGCCAGCGCGACCTTGCCATCGAGATGACTGGTTCCCCGCTGGAAGCAGTGATGGCAAACGAAGCCTGGGATGAAATCTACCGGCGCCTCGAGCAACTGATCGAGCAGCATCACACCACGCTGATTTTTGTGAACACACGACGGCTGGCCGAACGCGCCGCGGCGGCGCTGGCGGAAAAGCTGGGTGAAGAGGCGGTGACTTCGCACCATGGCAGCCTGGCCAAAGAGCATCGGCTGGATGCGGAACAGCGGCTGAAAGCGGGCTCGCTGCGTGCGCTGGTGGCGACGGCTTCACTGGAGCTGGGTATCGATATCGGCGATGTCGACCTGGTATGCCAGATGGGCTCGCCGCGCAGCATTGCGACCTTCCTGCAGCGCGCCGGCCGTTCCGGACACCACCTCACCGGCACACCCAAAGCCCGGCTGTTCCCGCTCAGCCGTGATGACCTGGTGGAAGCGGTAGCCATGCTCGACGCGATCAGGCGGGATGAACTTGACCGTATCCTGATTCCGGAGCATCCGCTGGATGTACTGGCCCAGCAGATCATTGCCGAGGTATCCGGGCGCGAATGGCATGAGCAGGCACTGTACAAGGTGTTCAAATGCGCGCGCCCTTATCACAACCTGGCAGAACAACAGTTTATCGACATGGTACAGATGCTGGCCGACGGTTTCCATACGCGCCGTGGTCGGCGTGGCGCCTATTTGCACCGTGATGTTGTCAATGGCATGTTGCGGCCAAGGCGCGGTGCACGCCTGACTGCCATTACCAATGGTGGTGCGATTCCCGACCAGTTTGATTACGACGTCATCCTGCAACCCGAAGGCCTGTTTGTCGGCAGCCTGAATGAAGACTTTGCCTTTGAAAGTATGCCCGGCGATATTTTCCAGCTCGGCAATTTTTCCTACCGCATGCTCAAGATCGAACAGGGCCGTGTTTTTGTCGAGGACGCCCATGGCCTGCCGCCGACCATACCGTTCTGGTTCGGGGAAGCACCGGGACGTACCGATGAGTTATCACAGGCGGTATCGCGTTTGCGCGAAACCATGGATCAACGGCTGACACAGGGAACGCAGGCCGCACTGCAATACCTGGAACAGGAGCTTGGTCTGGACCCGGTAGCCTCGGCGCAGTTAGTCGAATACCTGGCCACGACCCGGGCCGTGTTCGGGGTCATACCGAGTCAGAAGACGATTGTGTTCGAACGCTTTTTCGATGAAACCGGTGACATGCATTTCGTTATTCATGCCCCGTTTGGTTCCCGGGTGAACAAGGCCTGGGGACTGGCTCTGCGTAAACGCTTCTGCCGTCGCTTTAATTTTGAACTGCAGGCGGCAGCCAACGAAGACAACCTGATCCTGTCGCTTGGACCGACCCACAGTTTTCCACTGGAAGAACCGGCCGGGTACTTAACCGCAGAGACGGTAGAACAGGTGTTGATCCAGGCCCTGCTGGATGCACCGATGTTTCCCACCCGCTGGCGCTGGGTAACCAATATCTCACTCGCCGTGCCGCGCATGCGTGGCGGCAAGCGCGTACCCGCGCCCTTTCAGCGCAATGATGCCGAAGACCTGGTGGCGCTGGTGTTTCCGGACCAACTCGCCTGTTTTGAAAACATCCAGGGCGAACGTGAAGTGCCGGACCATCCGCTGGTGAACCAGGTGCTGTGGGATTGCCTGCACGAGTTGATGGATATCGATGGCCTGAAAAATATCCTGACTGGGATTGAACAGCAGCGCATCCAGGTAATCGCCAAAGATCTGCCTACACCTTCACCCATGGCGCACGAGATCCTTAATGCAAGGCCCTACGCATTCCTCGATGACACGCCGGCCGAGGAACGGCGTGCACTGGCGGTGCAGCAGCGCCGGCACCTGGATCCACAAACTGCGGCCGACATGGGCCGGCTGAATCCCGAGGCCATTGACAAAGTTAAACAGGAAGCCTGGCCGCAACCGCGCAGTGCCGATGAACTGCACGATGCACTGGTGATTACCGGCTTTATCGCTGAAAGCGAAATCAGCGCAAGTGAACTGGAGTCCTGGCAACATTACCTCGCAGAGCTGCAACGGCAGCAACGTGCCACCCGACTGCAACAACCCTCCGGCGAGTACTTATGGGTAGCGGCTGAACGCCTGCAGGCACTGCAAGTATTATGTCCCGAAGGCAACACAGCGCCGGCGATCAAGCCATTGCCATCGGCTGAAGCAGAATCGGTTGAAACCGCCCTCACCGAAATCATACGCAGCCGGCTGGAAAGCCTGGGTCCGGTCACAGTTGCCGGGCTGTCACAGCCCGTTGGCAGAACAAGCAGTGAAGTGCAGCAGGCATTAATGCAACTCGAGCAGGAAGGCTTCGTGATCCAGGGCCATTTCGACGCACGACAATCCGACACCGAGTGGTGTGAGCGTGGCCTGCTGGCGCGGATCCATCGCTACTCTTTGAAACAGCTGCGCAGTGAAATAGAACCGGTGAGCCCGGCAGATTTCATGCGTTTCCTGTTCAACTGGCAGGGCCTGGATGAACCCGCGGAGGGTATTGCGGCACTGGAACGGGTGATGCTGCAACTCGAAGGCGTCAGCCTGCCGGCCGGTTGTTGGGAAGAGGATATCCTGCCGGCGCGCCTGCAACCTTATTTCTCCACCGAGCTGGATGAACTGTGCAGTACGGGCAAGCTCACCTGGTTGCGGTTGAACCCGCCAACATCGAAAGACAATAAACGCAGGAATCCGGCGATCAAAACCACGCCACTGACGTTTATCTTCCGCCCGCATTTAATGTTCTGGCATCAACAGCAACAAGCGGTACCGGAAGGCTTGAGCTCGTCAGCGCTCAACGTGCACGAGGTGTTGAAGCAATGGGGCGCCAGTTTCTTCGATGAGCTGCAACAGCAGACCGGCTTGCTGAAAACACAACTGGAAACCACCCTGGGTGAACTGGTCGCATGGGGACTGGTTAACTCCGATCAGTTCCAGGGACTGCGTGCGCTGATTACGCCGCAGAAGAAACAGACACGCAGTCGTCGCCGACCCGAGCTGCAAACACCACTGGCCGCAGGCGGCCGCTGGTCACTGGTACGCCCGCCACTGCAGGACGACAATGATCTTCAACGTACAGAACATATCGCGCGCACTTTGCTAACGCGTTACGGTGTCGTGTTCAGGAAACTGCTGGAAAGGGAAAGCGCGTTACCCTCGTGGCGTGACTTGCTCTACGTGTTGCGCCGCCTCGAAGCGCGCGGTGAGATCAGGGGCGGCCGTTTTGTGCAGGGTTTTGCCGGTGAGCAATTCGCCTTGCCTGAAGCGGTCAGCCTGTTGCGCACGGTGCGTAAGCAACAGGATAATGAACAACTGATCACCATCAGTACAGCTGATCCGCTGAACCTGACCGGCATCATCACACCTGGCAAACGCATCGCGGCCCAGGCGGGCCACCGCATTATGTATAAAGACGGCAAGCCAATCGCGACCAATCAGAGCGGTAACATTGAGATCGACGAAACTATCCCGGCCAACGAGCACTGGCAAATCAAAAACCTGCTCACGCGCAAACATCACCCGGCGGCTTACCATAAACCGCCCCAGGGGCCGCTTATATGATGGTTAGAGAGTTGGCGCGCATAAAATGGGGACACATAAACTGGGTTAGGTTAGGTTCAGTCTGACCCTTTAGTTAATGCTCGCTCAGAATGCGCTCTCGCGTCGCGTTGTACTCATCTTTTGTAATAACACCCTTGCTATATAAGCCCTCAAGCTCTTTCAGTCTTTGTTCAGTCACGCCGACTGGTTTCACCGCCGGAGCTACCATTGATTTATTCTTCTCCTGCGTATCCGTTGCCGACGATATGGATTTCCCTGGCATATTACATTCCAGCTCGGCATGGACAGGATTACTCAGGATGTAATCATTAATCTCGAGGGTAAAATCGTTGCAGTCATCCAGCTTCACTGTAAGTACACCATGTGCCTGGTACATAGCGTCCTTCCAGCTCGCAGGAAAAGCTTTGTAAAGCTTGTAGCGTAGCGGAGTTACCCCTAGTTTCTTGCCGTCTGCATATACTTCCGCCCCGCTCGGGTTTGATGTCACATTTGCCGGTTTCTGATGATTTGCCGAAGAACCCGCACATCCATACAACAATATACTTGCACTCAGAATCATGCCTGCAGTTTTAATCATAGTCTCCTTTTTATGCCCGATTTTCATTATTGAACCTGGTAAAGGTATCTGACCACTTGAGTTGTTTTATTTTTATTAAATTGTTCACGCAAGCCGCAACCGTGCGAGTGATGCACGCGCATTCCCGCCACTGATATCGGGAGTAATGTTGATCTCGAATATCAACACAGCATCGAGATTGACAGTATAGTCTTCCTGTTCCCGGGTATTAGCGGCCGGGCTGAAGTTGTACTGTTGGCGGACTATCTCGCGGTTGGCATCACTGGCATCAGGTGACCAGCGCAGAACGAATTCTTGCGTCCGCTCCTGTTTCGATTCTTCGAACAGCAACTGGATGCGTGTGATTTTCTGTGGGTTATCAAACACCAGGCGGATTGTCTGTTTTCCTGGTTCGTCTGCACGCCAGCCGGAATCATTATTCTGTATCAGTGCTGATTCGATCGGATGTTCAGCGTCCTCTGAGGTAATTTCGACCTGAGCGAGTTGTTCGAGGTCAAGCCAGTCAGTAGAACGCCTGGACTGCTTTAATTGCTGACTATCACCAGTAATAAGCTTGCGCACGCACCACCCCCTTTAAAAATGAATATATTTATCTTGTCAACGTAACATAAATCGATAGAAAAAGGGTGGCCGCCCTGCTGCAACGCCAGGGATTCGGAGTGAATTAATTCCGGGAACGGTCAAAATTAAATCACTCCGACTTCATAAAATCATCCGGGTGTGAACAGTGCCTGTTGTTAGATAGAAGGTCTTTGCGATGATGTATCTGATACTGCAGGCATGTAGTGCAATGCTTGTGACATTTTCTGCATATGCGTGCCGATCAATGGGGACAGATTAATTGAGGTAAAGTTAATTGAATCTGTCCCATTTTTTTCTAACGCAATGTTTTGAACAGGGATTTGCCTTTTTTACCTTTAACGTGGACAACGTCCATGCTGATATGGTGAGGTGTATATACTGTGGTCCGGATCAGCCAGTCCCCTGACGGCATCTGCGCCTGCTCGGTCATGGATCTGATCTGTGTTGTGTCGTCGTAATTATCTTCAATAACATCGTATACAAGTTTCATTGCAATCTCCTTTCTATGAAAACGATGATCCCGATTATACGGAACCGGTATTGGCAGCTTAACAGGCATGATGTCAGTCGGATGCCGGCGAGAAACTGCCAGACCATGCGTACCAACGTGTACAGAAAGTATACACCCGCTGGTTCAGGGGAAACTAACTTAAATACCGGACTGGAATATAGCTGATGCCAGCCTCCAGCTTGCAGGGACAGGAAAATCATGGAGCCAGACTCCTTGATTCTTTTCAGGATTAACAGGTCAGGTGCAGGGCAGCAACAATGCGTGCATATTCTTTCTGCAACTCATTAAACTCTGTCACAGCATCGCGTGTTTTTGCTTCCAGGACCTTGATGCCCTGCTCTTTCAGGTATTGTTTTGTCTCAAGCGGAACTTGCATACGACCATAATAACCGGTGCCAATAATCAGTATGTCAGGTTTTGCATTGACAATATCGTCGAGATCTTCAATCTGCAGATTATGCCCCTCTTTGCGCCACCAGGAATCGATGACCTGCTCTGGAGCAATTATTACATCGGAAGTGTAGGTCTTGTCCGCAATGGCTATTTTGCCAAATTCGTAATTTGAGATTCGCATGATGAATATCCAGGTCGGACCAGCACAAGCCATTGAGTAATCAGTTTATACCTGTGAAAAACAGGTGCAATTCGATCTTAAAACACGGTTTTTGATATCGAAATCATGTGTCTAACAAACCCAAAATAACCTGCCTTTGCCTGGACGTAGCATTTCTGCCTGAAAATCGCGTTCTAAGCTGCTAAAGCAACGATAATCTTGCACATTCTTCCTTGGTTTCAGTGAGTTATGCAGGTCCGACCCTGTTTTGACTGAAAAGCAAATCACTCCGACCCCTCTAATTCCTTGGCGAACAGCGTATATTCTGCATCCGGATTCTCGCTAAACTTTATTTTATCAACGAGTTGAAAACCGGATTTTTCCAGTGCCTGCTCCAGTTGGGAGGTCGTAAGCAGGTTAATTTTTGGTAAAAACCCAAGATGCCCTGCAGATCGCAGCAGCTTGCCAGCAATTTTACTTTTCTCGCCCAAGGTAGCGGTTTCAGAAATAAACAGCCCATCCGGTTTAAGCAGGTCATGGATACGTTTAAAGACGGCATCGATATCCTCGAAAAAATGCAAAACAAAAAAGGCCATCACCACGTCAAAACTGTTTGCTTTCAAACGCTCATCATATAGCGATGTTTTTATAAACTCGATATTATCCAGTTTGCGCTCTGCTTTTCTCTGTTCTGCAATTGCCAGCAATTTACTGGAGATATCAATGCCAGTAACCTGTTTTACATTAGCTGCAAGATCTCCACATTGGGTACCGGTACCGCAACCAATATCCAGCACAACATCCTCTGGTGACAAGTAAGATTTTATTTTCTCGATTTTCGTCTGGTAAGCTGCCCTGTCAGAAATCGGAGATGCAGCATACCTGGCCGATATCAGATCCCAGAATTTTTCAGGTGATTTTTTAAATATCATATTATTTATATATTATGTTTATCAGCGTGGTCAGAACAAACTTGTTGTCTTATCAAGAGAAAAGTTTCTTCTGACCCCGCTTGTTCGCTCAATTTATTTTGATTTTCTGGAGAAGGATATTGCCGCTCTGTTGCTGTCTATAATGGTCGCAACCAAGGAGACGATATGAAACGCACTACCCTGTTACTCTGCCTGCTGGCATTACTTCCGCTCCAGAGCTATGCGGCTTCACCACAGGTTATAAAAAGCGAAAAAGCCGCTTTCACGCTAGAAAAAATAACCGACGGGCTGAGTATACCCTGGGGTATGGCGTTTATCTCGAATACCCGGCTCCTCATCACCGAACGCGAAGGCAGCATCAAACTGCTCGACACCCAAAGTAACACATTCATCCCTGTGCAAGGCACACCCGCAGTGCTGGCCAAAGGCCAGGGAGGCTTGCTGGATGTCGCTGTTCCACCCGATTTCACTGCCGGTGACTGGATCTACTTTACCTTTGTGCGCGACAAAGATGGCGAGGGTGTCACCGTCCTTGCTCGTGCAAAATTAGACGCGAATAAACTGGTGCAATGGCAGGATCTGCTTGAAACTCAATCAGCCACCGGCACCGGTTTTCATTTCGGCAGTCGTATTACCTTTGATGAAACGGGCCATGTCTACTTCGGTGTTGGCGATCGCGGTGAGCGACCCAATTCGCAGGATCTGACCAATCATGCCGGCAGCGTGATGCGCCTGTTCCGCGATGGTCGCGTGCCGCAAGACAATCCCTTCACTCAACGCACGGATGTATTACCCGAAATCTGGAGCTATGGTCACCGCAACCCACAGGGCATGGCCTATGACAACACCCACAAACGCCTGTGGCTGATAGAACACGGCCCGCGCGGTGGCGATGAAATCAACCTCGTGCTGCCAGGGCGCAACTACGGCTGGCCAGTGATTTCATACGGCAAAGAATACTGGGGCCCACTGGCAGTCGGTGAAGGCACGCACCGTGAAGGCATGGAACAACCCATCAAACAATACACGCCCTCCATTGCACCGGGAAGCTTACTGCTATATACGGGTGACGCCTTCCCTGCCTGGCGTGGCAACCTGTTTTCCGGTGCACTCAAGCTGCAACACATTAACCGGATTACATTAAGCGCAGATGGCAAAGCCATCGGTGAAGAACGTCTGCTGGAAGATCTCAAGGAGCGCATTCGTGCCCTGGCACAAGGCCCGGAAGGCTGGCTGTATTTTTCAACGGATAGCGGTGAGATTTATGTTATGAAACCGGTAGTAAAACAATAATGGAAGTGCAGGCAGATGAAATTGGATTTGACATCATTAACTTTGGTTCTGTGATGTTTTGCTCGACGAAAGCAGCCTTGTTGGCAGTCTGTGATTTCACCTGTGGCTGAAAAAACCTGAGTATTTTTACTATTAATCGAAATAGCAAAGGAAACGCAGGCATTACTGTTTAACCACTAAGATCTATTGATCAAATTTTAATCCCTACGTCCCTTTTCTTACTACAGAGTCCTCTGGGGTAATTTCGACCTGAGCGAGTTGTTCGAGGTCAAGCCAGTCACTAGAACACCTGGACTGCTGTAATTGCTTACTATCACCAGTAATAAGCTTGCGCATGCACCACCTCCCCTTGCAAATAGAATATGTTTATTTTATCAAAGTAACATAAATGAATAAAAAAAAGGGCAGCTGTCCCACTGCGGTCACACATATCAAGGAGTCTGATCCTTTAGTTTCTAGACTGGGTAAAGGGTTCTGACCCCTTTAATATGAACAGCCGAAGGCTGGTCCGAAGGATGAAATACATGGATGTATTTCATAATCCAGCGGCTTATTAGGTATATAGCTTTCAATGACTTGCTGGATACCCGCTTCCGCGGGTATGACATATTTTTTATTCTGGATTTTCATGTCCATTTGCAGCTTAAAATCATTTGACCCCTGTTATTGCAGTGTTATAAACACATAGGTAAGAATCATGTGGGACAGCAGTGACTCCGATCCCTTTAATTTTCTCTCCCCTAAAAATAGTATTGGAAAAACCCAGGAATGAGCGCAATATTGTCAGCCAGCAGAGGCAATTGTTCTCCGACCCCAATCAACTTTATTAATATGGTGCGCTCAATGAAAGTTCTTATGGTATTAACATCACATGACCAGCTTGGAGACACCGGCGACAAAACCGGGTTCTGGCTCGAAGAGTTTGCCTCACCATACTATGTGTTCAAAGATGCCAATGTCGAGGTCACACTGGCCTCACCGAAGGGAGGACAACCACCGCTAGATCCTAAAAGCGATCAGCCAGATTTCCAGACGGATGCCACCGAACGTTTCAAGAATGACGCTGAAGCACAGGCCCGATTGGCCAACACATTAAAGCTGTCCGATGTCTCACCTGAAGATTTTGACGCTGTTTTTTATCCTGGCGGTCACGGACCGCTATGGGATTTGGCCGAAGACAAAAATTCAATCGCCTTGATTGAAACTATGTATGCATCAGGCAAACCCGTTGCCGCTGTTTGCCATGCCCCTGCAGTGCTGCGTAATGTCAGCTCCAGGGATGGCAGCCCGCTGGTTAAAGGAAAAAACATAACAGGCTTTAGCAATACCGAAGAAGACGCCGTACAACTTACCGATGTTGTGCCTTTTTTGCTGGAAGATGAATTAAAGGCAAAAGGTGCCAATTACACAAAAGCAGATGACTGGCATCCACATGCCATTACCGAAGGCAACCTGATAACAGGACAGAATCCACAATCATCAGAACTGGTGGCGCTAGCGGTACTGGAAAAATTCAAGACATGATTCATGCCATGCAAATAAGCAAACAGATTGATTTATAACCAAAAGGTTCTGAGAGCAATTTAATCTTGTTCTCAAAGCTACTTATTTGAGAAACAAATACTCTCTGACCCGGTTACGTTTATTTACTAAACAGCATTTCCTGGTACTTGGGCAGTGGCCATAGAATATCCGCCACTTCACGTTCCAGCGTGTCTGCATGCACACGTACTTTATCCATCAGACCGCGAATCGTTTTTGCAGCATAGGTCATGTGTTCTTCAGTTGAACCAAATGTTTCTTTTTCCATGGCTTCGCCAAGTTCAGCTACCGCTGCCATCATGGCATTTGCTTCAGCAGCAACTGTTTTGGCGATGGTATTGTCCAGGCTAATACCCATCATTGCCGTAGCAATTTCTTCCATCGTGCGGGGTTTACGGGCGCTGATTTATACGCGCGAGAATACTGGGGTTTGATCTGATATTTTCAGCGCTAACAGGCTCAGGCCTTTCATCCCTCCGGCCCCTTTTCTTGCTTTTTTCTCCAAGAGGGCTGCTCGTTTAATAACGGCATCTCCATATACAACCGCGTATCATTGCTAAATCGAACTCGCCGGCGCAGCATCGGTATAGACACTGTCCTCCATCCATGTGCTGACATTATTGATCAGCGCCTTCGGCCCCACCAGCTTCAGCTCATCGTTAGCAATCGCTTTGCGGTACGTGTTCCATCCCATCCAGACATCGACCATGGTTTTCACCGTGGTGGTGAAATAGACATCGACGTCCTTGCCGGGATCATTCGTACACAGGTCCACCTTGTTGTCCTGCACGACCATCCACCAGTCGGGATACTCCTTGATATCGGTGAACTTGAAACGAATGACGGTCTCATCACCCACCAGGTTTTCCGGAATGATACTGCGCTGCAGGTACAGCATCAGCAGTTCGACATCGTAATCCTTCTCGGTCAGATTGGATTTAGCCCAACGTATGCCCCATTCGCCGAGCGACATGATGATCGGCAGCAGTTCGCTGCACGACCTGGTCGGGAAGTACTCGTAGCCCTTCTGATTCGGTATTTTCTTCTTCAGCACCAGGCCGTAGCGCGACAGCGAGTCCAGGCGCTTGGACAGTATCGTCGGCGAGATCTGGCTGAGACCGCGCTGCAGTTCGCTGTAGCGCCGCCCGCCCATCAGCAGTTCACGTACGATCAGCAAGGTCCACTTATCACCGAGTATCTCCACCGCCTTCGAAATCGGGCAAAACTGGCCGTAATCCATCGCGCTCTCCATTCGTAAGTGACTGAAATATTGTAACTCCAATAAATGTAGTTTGTTACTACGGATTGCGTAGTGGGTTGCTACAGATTGCGTCGTATCGCGGAACAGTTCTCATTCCTATTATTGAACCATCGGCACACAACGCTGCCGTCAACCACAGATCAACAGGAGGAGACCGTCATGAACAACACGACGACACACAACATCACCGACACCATGATCCACACCCACGAACTGCTTTCAGACCGTGAATTCGAGGCGCTGTCCGAGCAAGTCTATCGCGACAACGGCATCGTTTCCCTGAGCCGCAATCCGCACACCCCGCGCTTTTTGATGGTGGTCTACAACGCGGCCCGCACCCGCTCGACCGCGATTCTCGACATCGTCAAACAGCACGGCTACCAGGCCAGCCTGGTCGGCATCTAGGCGAGCACTTCATCCACCAGAGGAGAAATAAGCATGAAAAACACCGCATTAACCAGAACCGCCTTTGCCGCCGCCACCGTTTTCAGCGTTGGCGTGCTGGCAGGCTGCGACTACTGCCAGCCCCTGTTGCTGGCTACGGTCATCACCCTGGTCATCGAGCGCTGGCTGCCATCGGCGCACCGGGCCACCCACTACCAAAACTTTGCATCATAAGGAGGCAACACCATGAAAAAACTGATCGTACTGACCTACGGCTTCATCAACTACAACCTGGGCTCGATGGGACTGGTTGCACTGATCGCCTTTCTGTTCAACCTGATACCGGCCAACCCCTACATCAACGGTATCGACGCCGGCGAAAGCGGCAATGGCGTCGTAGCCATGGCAATCAACGCCGGCCTGATCGCCCTGTTCGGCCTGCAGCACAGCGTGATGGCCAGGCCCCGGTTCAAGCAATGGTTAATGCGCTTCATCCCGGAACACGCGGAGCGCAGCAGCTTCATGCTTGCAACCGCCATCGTGGTCTTTGCTCTGATTGTGTTCTGGCAACCGATGCCAACCACGCTCTGGCAGGCAGACAGCACAGTAGCCTACAACACAGTGCTGACGGTCGGCCTGCTCGGCTGGGCACTGGTGTTCTATTCAACTTTCCAGATCAATCACTTCGATCTGTTCGGTTTACGCCAGGTGTGGCTGTACTTCAGAGGCAAGCCGTACACCCAACTTCCATTCCAGGTCAACGGGCTGTACAAGTACATCCGCCACCCGATCATGACCGGTGCGTTTATCGGCATCTGGGTCACCCCTGTGATGACGGTCGGTCACCTGGTTTTTGCACTGGGTATGTCAACGTATATCCTGATTGGCGTATATCATGAAGAAAAGGATCTGATCAGAGCCTTTGGCGACAAGTACCGGGCGTATATCCGGAGTACCGGAAAATTCCTTCCGGAACGGGTTCAGAAAGACAGGCTGGCACGCACCTGACTGAACCGGCATTAAGCAGTCCACAGGGTCAGGTCTTGCTCGGTGCTAAAGGCACGAAGTGAGACCTGACCTTCTATTTCGCTTGAAACTGGTTAACATTTAATTTCTCCGCCCCCTTATTCAATCGATTTATTACAATTTATATATCCAATTGATCACCTGGTTCTGCAGTTCCTCCGCAGACCGGGTATGCGCCTTCGGGTCATTATGTAACAGCACAGCCACATAACGCTTTCCTGTGGCGGTGGTAACGTATCCGGCCATCGACTGAACAAAATCCAGCAGACCGGTTTTGATATGTGCACTTCCCACCAGATGGGTGTCGTTGAAACGATTCGCCATGGTACCGTCGTAACCTGAAACGGGTAAGGCAGCGATAAACTCCGGCATGTAAGCCTGCCTATATACATGTACTAAAAGCTTGCCCAACAATCCGGCGCTGATCCGTGCATCTCGCGATAAGCCTGCACCGTTATCCAGCTGCAGGTCTGGATGATCCAGATCGTGGTCGACGAGCCAGGCTTTTACCGCGGCCAGGCCTTTTTCCGTGGTACCCGGCGGACCAGACTTTTGCGCGCCAATGGAAAGCAATATCTGGCGTGTCATCACATTGTTACTGAATTTGTTAACCAGCCGTACGGCTTCGGCTAGGGATATGGAAGACTCTTCCAACACGTGCCTGGCGTCCGCCGGTACGATGCCCTGGGTTATTTTGCCATCCACACTGCCACCCAGCTGGCTCCATAGCGGCAGGAAAAAATGCTGGTAATGATCCTGTGCTTCACTGACACGACGGTAGAGTGTCCGTTGCTTACAGGCTCGCGCATAACTCCCGGTGAAGACCACTTCTAGCATGCCTGCATTGCTTCTTGTCTCCAGCGACAGTCTTTTCTGCCAGGCGTTGCAGCGGCCATTGACCAGCTTCACCTGGTTAATGATTTGCAATCGGGGGGATTGCGGAAACGGCGTTATCTTGACCGCCGGATCCGTCCCGGTAGTGTCTATGTCAAAATGGAACTCTGTTGCCTGAAATCCCACCAGTACAGCGTTAGGTCCAACGTTGTAAGTTCGGTAAGGTTGTTGGTCAAACGCAGCATAGTCCACCTTGCCGGGTTCGAAATAAGAGTTATCGATCAGTACATCACCATTGATGCGGTGTATGCCGTAAATGAAAATCCGATTCAGCAGGCGCCAGAAACGTTCAGGCGTCAGATAAGGATCACCGTTACCACGAAAATACAGATCACCATTCAGGGTATTTCCTTCGACATTGCCGGTATACATCATTTCCGTAGACCAACGATATCCCTGTCCGAGTATATCCAGCGCGGCAGCCGTGGTAACCAGTTTAATGACCGAGGCCGGATTCAGAAACCGATCTGCATGAAAAGCAACCAGTGGCTTGTCATCTTCCACACCCTGAATGAACAGGCCAATGCCATCAGTAGTGAAATCCGCGCCTTTTATCGCCGCCGCCAGTTCCGATGGCAGCTCTGACTCGGCAACTGCGGTCACAGGCGGAACTAACACTAAAATCAGCCAAACAAGATGTGTCATTTTCATCGCAAACGAAACCACAGGTATTGGTATTCCTTGATACACGGATCTCAAATCTGATCAAATCGGGGGACAGTATACCTTTTAACAATAACCGGGGTCTGACCCCTTTAATTCAAGTATCCTGAGGTGTACCGGACGCTCGATTGAGGATGATATTGAAAGCGGCCTGCTGTTCAGAACCGGTGGTATCAGATGGTTTGAATTCTGCAATGACCATGTGTCGTTTATGCTCAGGAATCCTGCTGTACAGGAAATCGCTTTCGTTCCTTGCTTCACCGGCGATGTAAAGCTGTGTCACAAAAGGAGATTCACCGTCGGGGAATACCGCGATATGGATATGCGGGGTTCGCCCCGGATAGGGTACCGGCCGGATAGTACGAAAACTGTAGCGGCCATCATTATTCGTGTGAGTGAGGCCGTGGCCCTGGAAGTTTTCATCCAGTGGCCGGGAAGCCGTTTCACGGGGATGACGATAACGACCGTTGGCATCGCATTGCCAGATTTCGATTCGCATATCAGGCAGCGGCTTGCCATTGATATCGAGAATGCTGCCACCGAGATCGCAGATCGTGCCGGCAGCCTGATCGGTTTTGCCCGCCACCCGGGTCAGGTCGCTGTCGTCATCAAGTGGTAAAGTTGCCGGGTAGAAAGGCCCGGCTGTCTGGCGGGGCGTCGGCATCAGTGCAGCCACATTGCCCGATGCGCAGGTGGCGATCGCACCACCGAGACCGAGTAGCAGTTTGCGCCTGTTGTGATTGATCATAATGCCTCCGTCCTCTTTTTTCCTTATATATCTTATATAGTGCACCCGCTAATGGGAATATAAACTCAGGTTCATAAGATAAAGGGGACGGTGGGATTAAATCTTGACCAATAATCGAAATTGGTTATTTAATAATCCCTACGTCCCCTTTTCTCCTTGGAGAGCTAAAGAATTAGCCGTATCCATTGCAAAAGTAGCGTAATTTTAACCAGTGATTTCAGTTAACATAAATTCTTGCTGGTTGGCTGTTATTACTACACTGATCATTAAACTCAAATATTATTAAACAGGTTCACTCAGACACTAAAAATGTTGAAAAAACTGATTATTGCCTTTATCGGCGTTGCCATACTGATTGGCACAATTGTTTATATAAAACTGGATCAGTTTGCCGCCATGGAGGAGGCAGGTGCCAATATGGCGATGCCACCGACGGTGGTCACTGCGCACACAGTCGACGAGGCACAATGGGAGGAACTCATACCCGCCATTGGATCTGTTTCGGCACTGCAAGGTGTTACGGTTGCTGCTGAAGCCGGCGGTCGCATTACTCAGATCCTGTTTGAGTCTTCCGACGATGTAGAAGCAGGTCAGGTTCTCATTCAACTCGATACCGCTAGCGAAAAATCGCAGCTTGCCTCGGCGATCGCCGCCGAGGAACTTGCCAGGAATGAACTGTCACGCCAGAAAAAACTGCTTAAAAAGAATATGACCTCAGATGAAGCGCTTGATCGCGCCGAGGCGCAGCTCAAAGACAGCGTTGCCCAGGTGGGCGTCATCAAGGCATTAATCGATAAAAAAACAGTAAAAGCACCCTTCTCTGGACGGCTTGGATTTCGCCAGGTTGACCTGGGGCAAATTCTTTCGGTCGGTGATCCGATTGTAACGTTACAATTGCTTGATCCTATGTATGTCGACTTCTCCGTGCCGCAACAAAAACTGTCGCTATTGCAAAATGATATGGATGTCCGTATCAGGTCGGATGCACATCCAGAGACAATCTTCCCCGGCAAAATCGTCCATATCGATCTTGGAGTAAATCCTGTTACTCGCAATGTACAGGTCCAGGCTTTGGCTGAGAATACAGGTGAGAAATTACGTGTCGGTATGTTTGTTAATGTCGAACTGGCACTACCGGATAAACGGACTGTACTGCCTGTTCCTGCAACAGCGGTTCTTTATGCATCGTTCGGTAACTCTGTATTTATAATCGATGAACAAAAAAGCGAGGAGTCGGGTGAAAAAGAATTAGTCCTGCGCCAGCAGTTTGTCACACTGGGTTCGGCGCGAGGTGATTTTATTGATGTAACAGGTGGATTAAAAGCTGGCGAAACAATCGTCACCAGTGGTGTATTTAAATTAGCCTCAGGTACGAAAGTGGTCATCGACAACACACTGGCACCGAAAATCAGCCTTGATCCCAAACCCAGCGATTCCTGATGCCGACAGTCAAGAGCAGTTTCACTGACATATTTATCCAGCGGCCTGTGCTGGCCATTGTGGTGAACCTGTTGATTATTATCGCAGGATTGAATGCCTGGAACTCCTTGAGCGTTCGACAGTATCCGCTGAGTGAGAATGCCTCTGTGCAGATATCAACCGTCTATGTTGGCGCCAGTGCCGAACTGGTTAGAGGGTTTATAACAACGCCGTTGGAACGTGCCATCTCTGCAGCGGAAGGCATTGACTATGTCGAGTCGAAAAGTCTGCAGGGTATTTCGATCATCAATGCGCGCCTCAAGCTCAATTACGACAGCACCAAGGCGTTGGCGGATATTTCATCCAAGGTTGACCAGGTGCGCAATGATTTGCCCATCGAAGCGCAGTTGCCAACCATCAGTGTACAGTCCGCCGATTCGGAATTTGCTGCCGCCTATTTAAGCTTCTGGTCAACCATTCTGTCACCCGAACAGATTACCGACTATTTAATTCGAGTGGTGCAACCGCGTTTATCGGCCGTCAATGGTGTGCAACGAATCGAAATATTTGGCGCCCGCACCTTTGCCATGCGCATCTGGTTAAAACCTGATCGCATGGCTGCTTTGCATGTGACGCCTGCACAGGTAAGCCAGGCGCTGGCATCCAACAATTACCTGGCAGCCATTGGAAATACCAAGGGCGCCATGGTGCAAACCTATCTGGCCGCGAATACCGATTTGCATAACGTCGAAGATTTCAAACGCCTGATCATTTACCAGGAGCATGACACGCTTATTCGTCTGGAAGATATCGCCAAAGTTGAACTGGGTGCAGAGGACTATGACACATTGGTCCGCTACTCGGGCGATACGGCGGTATTTGCCGGAATATTTCCGCAGCCTAATGCAAACATCATTGAAGTGATTGATGACGTTCGCACCGAACTGGACCGGTTAAAACAGGAAATGCCTGTCGGACTGGATGCCAGCATTGGTTATGATGCATCTGAATACGTCAGCGATGCCATTCACGAAGTTACCGTCACACTGAGTGAAACACTGCTTATCGTTGTTATCGTCATCTTCCTCTTTCTTGGTTCGGTACGTTCTGTGATTGTACCCATCATGGCGATTCCGGTTTCGTTGATTGGCGGTATTTTTATCATGCAGGTTTTTGGTTTTACACTGAACCTGCTTACCCTTCTGGCAATTGTGCTTTCGGTGGGCCTGGTTGTTGATGATGCCATCGTCGTTGTTGAAAACGTTGAACGCCATTTACGTGAAGGACGCACGCCACGTGAAGCGGCCATACTGGGCGCGCGTGAGCTGGTGACACCCATTATTGCAATGACGCTGACACTGGTTGCCGTGTACATTCCAATCGGATTACAGGGTGGTTTAACCGGTGCCCTGTTCCGTGAGTTCGCCTTTACACTGGCGGGCGCCGTCGCGATATCAGGTATTGTTGCATTAACCTTGTCACCGACGATGGCGGCAAGACTGCTGCGCAGTGCCAAGGATGAGGAGCGCGGATTCACCGGCTGGGTTAATCACCAGTTTGATCGACTGCAGCAATCATACGGTGATGTACTCGATAAGACACTGCAAACAAGACCGGCGGCTTATCTTGTCTGGATTATCATCGGTATCAGTACTATTCCGATGTTTATGTTTTCGCCCAACGAGCTGGCACCGACAGAAGATCAGAGCGTGTTGTTTGGCATTATCAACACGGCATCCAATTCTACTGTCGACCAGAACGCTGTTTATGCAGAAGCCGCCGAACAGGTGATGCTGGATGTGCCAGAAGCTGCATTAACTTTCCAGCTGCTGTTTCCACCGTCAATTGGTGCAACGATTGGTGCCGATGGCTTCAGCGGTGTTGTGGTGAAGCCCTGGGCTGAGCGAGATAGAACCGTTACGGCAATGGTGCCCGATGTCCAGGCGCAGGTCTCGAACATTCCCGGGCTGCAAATGTTTATTACAACACCATCAGCACTACCCGGTGGCAGCAACTTTCCAGTCGAGTTTGTCATTACTTCGACAGCCGATGCCGATCAGTTACTGGTGTTTGCCAAAGAACTCCAGCTAAAAGCCATGACCAGTGGACTGTTTGCCTTCCCGCCCGATATCGATTTGAAGATTGATCAACCGCAGGCAACGATTGTTTTTGATCGGGACAGGCTGGCAGACCTGGGTCTTAATCTGTCACAGGTCGGCGCTGATCTGGCTGCCGCAACCAGTGGCAACTTTGTTAATCGCTTTAACATGGATGGGCGCAGTTACAAGGTCATTCCCGTTGTGCAACGGTCTGACCGTCTGACGAGTGAACAACTGGGTAATATCCATATCTCGGGTCCTGATGGCCAGATGGTGCCGCTGTCCTCTATTGCACACATTGAGCATTCGGTCGTAGCGCGTTCGCTTAATCGATTCCAGCAGCTTAATGCGGTGAAATTATCCGGTGTCAGTACACGAACACTTGATGAAGCCTTGGCCTTTTTAGAAGATACAGCCGATGAAATACTGCCGCCCGGTTATTCTTATGACTACACAGGTGAGTCCCGTCAGTTGCGCACCGAGGGCAACAAGTTTATACCGGCGTTCTCTCTTGCAATACTGATGATTTTCCTGGTGTTGTCTGTGCAGTTTAATTCCTTCCGTGACCCATTTGTCATTCTTGCCGGTTCCGTACCATTGGCGATGTTCGGTGCACTGGTCTTTACCGTGTTGAAGATGCCGGATCCGAACATGCCGCACTGGACAAGTGGATGGACAACAACCATGAATATTTACGCACAGGTCGGACTGGTGACGCTCGTTGGCCTGATCGCCAAGAACGGTATATTGATTGTTGAATTTGCCAACAAACTGCAACTGGATGGCGTCAACAAGCTTGAAGCCATACACCAGGCATCGATGATTCGCTTGCGCCCGGTACTGATGACAACGGCTGCAACCATTGCCGGTCACTTTCCGCTGGTGCTGGTTACCGGTGCTGGTGCTGCCGCACGTAATTCGATTGGCCTGGTGCTTGTTGGCGGCATGGCGATTGGCACGGTCTTTACCTTATTTATCGTGCCCTCACTCTATATGCTGATTGCCAAAGACCGATCAAAAGATCTAGCGACCAGTGTAGAAGATACAGACGCCCCGTCACCCGACTCTCGACCGTTGTTGGACCGTCAGTGACAGGCATTCACTCATAAACAGTGGTGAACCTGATATTTTACTTGAAATATAATTACTAACCTATTAATTATTTAGTGAATACAGTTCGCCAGCGGTGTATGTTTAACATTAAATGGGGGCAGGCTGATTTTTTCAGAGTTAGCTGTGTAGCCCGGATGCAGCGCAGCGACTAAATTTGATCGGATCAAAGTTACTCGCCACTTCCCTGTGGCTCACCCTTCGGGCCATCACAAAAAACGTGATGTTCAAAAATGGATCCATCATTTTTAGTGAACAGCCTCTGGCTGGCCCGTAGGGCAGAATACAAGGATGTATTCTGTAAATCCGGGAAGACGCACGACTTCGGCAGAGTTAGATAAAGGGGACGGTAACAATTGCGGATGGTTTTGTTCTGTCACCGACACCTTTATGTTTTGTGCTATGCCATTACTTCAGCAAGATAAAAACCAAGCCTCATATCCTGGCCAACGATATGGCTGGTTAACCAGTCCGCAAGGTATTCAAAATCTTCACTCGTGGGCAACCTGTTTTCTTCACGCAACATCACCTGCATCGCCCTGACGCCTTCTATCAAATCATTGTGCTCGGCTTTGTGCGACTCAATACCATCGTATTGATAGCGCACCATGAGACGTTCTTCATGCCTGAAGTGCCAGATGGTACAAGTGATCAACTCCTCCAGGACTGCATCGATATAATCGAACGAATTCCCTTCTTCGACAGACTGGCTCAGAATATTGAACAGATCGACCAGCTTCTGGTGATCGTCATTGATTTCGTCGACATCGACATTTAGGGAATCGTCCCAGCTAATATTTTTCACGCGCACCACCCACTGTGCTGACAGTGATGAATAAGGGAAGGATATATTATCAAACCCTGTCAGCGCTGACATGAGCCCCGTAGCCCGGATGGAGCGAAGCGACTAAATTTGATCGGATCAAATTTGAACTGCCTCAGGCTGGCCCGTAGGGCAGACTAATTTTGTCTGGAACAAAATTGAATGTCCGAAGGACAGCCTGAAAGGCGAATTACAGGACGTAATTCGTAATACAAGGATGTATTCTGTAAATCCGGGGAGATATATCGCTATGCAACCACACCCCGGATTGCGTTTCACTCCATCCGGGCTACGTAGAACACCGGGAACGGGGTCAGGCATAACAATTCACGTAAAATGTAAGGCCTGACCCCCTCTACGCCGCAGTGATGAATAAAGAATTAAATCACTCCGACCCCTTTGTCTCGATCAATGTCGACAACCAGAGGCGTAACCGCAGCCCTGTTTCCGTTGTATAGCCCGTTTCTACGTACGCTATTTCGCCGTGCGGCGACAGTATGAAACTGGCGGGCACGCCCTTCAAACCGAAAGACCGGGCAAGCTGCCCACTATCATCCAGCATGACTGGAAACGTCAACCCGTTCTCGTGCATATATTTTCTTACTGCTGCCTCACCTTCGGACCACGAAGCTATAGTGATTACCGGATAGTCTTGCGCAATCGACTCCACACTGCCTTCCTGAAGACCACAAACAGGACACCAGGTTGCCCAAAAATGAAGCAACACGGGCTTTCCTGAAAATTCCGAGATTTCGAA
>CALLCZ010000036.1 GCA_937998645.1 uncultured Gammaproteobacteria bacterium | reverse complement strand
ATCGTGTAGGCGGGGTCGCTTGTGGCGGCAATACGCACCACGGCGTCGAGTGATGCGCTCGAACCAGCATTACTCGTCGCCCAGACGGTGATCTGGTATGTCGAACTACTGTTGCGTCTTGTGATATTAGCAGAGGTCGGGCTTTCCTGCGTTTCGCCCAGTACACTGAACAGCCAGGGTGGCGCATATTCCAGCATGATGTTTGCCTGGCCCGAATGCACTGTCAGGTAGGGCGCCAGGCGTTCGAACAGCGTGTTGGTCATGCCCAGCACATAACGGAATTCTTCGACGCTACTGAAGGCGCCGTCGCGTGCCGCCCATTTCAGGCCGGCACTACGGTAATCGTCATCTTCCGCGCCATTGATGTGCTTCATGCTGTCCTTGTCACGCCAGTCCAGGATGGCATCGACCAGTGCCTTACGCGGGGCCTCTTCGATACCCGTGCCCGCCAGAACACTATCCAGCAGCGTCGCCGATGCGCTGTTTATATCGAGAAGGCCGCGGACATCGCGAATCGCGATGGCCACACTGCCGCCCTCGTAGCGGATGCGGTTAATGCTGCCGTTGACCGGCCAGCGCTGTTCTTCATCACGCACCAGCAGCTCCAGGATGGCATGATGGACGCCGGCCTCGGCCAGGCCGCGGGCCTTGCCGTTCTCGACCTGGTTGGAGGCGAGTCGGGTCTCGGTACGGATGATGCGTGAATGGCTGGCCGCTATCACGGTCATCAACACCAGCAGCCACAGCACCACGACCAGGGCGATGCCCTGCTGGCATGCCTGTTTTGGCTG
Source organism: uncultured Gammaproteobacteria bacterium (assembly GCA_937998645.1). Classification (GTDB taxonomy): domain Bacteria; phylum Pseudomonadota; class Gammaproteobacteria; order SZUA-229; family SZUA-229; genus JABDQW01. Next base: position 8,938 of record CALLCZ010000036.1, on the reverse strand, counting down.
CGCTCTGCGCATGTGTTTGCCTGTGTTGGCCGTGGTCATTTTTTCAGGCCCGTATGCAGTGCCAGAACCAGCTCCGGCCAGGGTCGTTGCCCCTCGTTTGTGTCCAGGCGAACTCGCACCAGCTGCGGAAATGTTTCGGCGTCGCTGTTCCATTGTGAGTGCCACCGCGGAGGATCATCGGCGACAGGTGATCCGTAATAGCTGAAGCGGGCTGTCTTCAACTCTTCCACCAGCAACACCCGCTGCCGGTCACTGCCGCCTGACTGCAACCCGGTGCTGTCGGGATCATGCAGCAGGTAATACAGTACCAGCTGGGCACTGTCTGCAAGCGGTTCCAGCACCAGTGTGTATTCGAACAGCCCTGTAGACCCGTGGTGCTGCGGCGCCGGTGCAATGAAGCGCACCTGCTCGCGCGTACCGCTGAATGCAATAGTGGTTTCTGCGTTTTCGGTCCAGGTCAGGGGCAGTGCCTGATTGAACTGGCGTTGCAGCACGCCCGCAACCGCGCGCAGCGTCTCGGTTTCACTGGTACGCGCCAGCCCGGCTTCCCAGCTGCGTTCACCCATGCGCAGTGCGCCGAAGGCCGTGGTCACGATCATGCTTAGTACTACGAGTGCCACCATGACCTCGAGCAGGGTGAAGCCCGTTTCACGATTCATTCTGGTACCTGTCGGGGTATCCACTGCTGAACGTATCTCACAGGCTTTCATCGGCCGCTCCCTGCTAACCGTTTCACCTGCTTCAGGCGCACACTGCTCAATGAGATCTGGCGGTTGCGTCCCGCATGCTCCCAGTCCACGTTGACGGTGACGAGGTAGCCCAGCAGGGGAGCGGCCAGTTCCTTGTCCTGCGCCCATGGCTGGTAGTGTTCGACCATGCGTTGCCAGCGAAAACGATCGCCCCATTCGCCGGAGGTCACACCTTGTTGCAGGGGTTCGCTGACTCCAATTGCCGAAAGTTGCGATTCGGCGACCAGTACAGCCTGGGCGTAGTCTTCGGAAAGTGCAACATTGCGCAGTCCACCCGAGAAGATCCTGAAAATGACGGTCAGTGACATTGCCAGGATCACGAAGGCCACCAGGATTTCGATCAGGCTGAAGCCCTGTTGATGCCTGCTAGCCAGCATCACTTAAGCCTTCGGTAATGGTGATGCTGCCGGTCAGCCAGTTCAGCTGCAGATAATAGGCGCGGTTACCGCCGCTGAGGGTGATCAGCTCACCGCTGGAACTGCCATCCGGGAAGAAGCGCAGCACGTGTTGTGCTGTCTCTTCGATGCGCGCCCCGGTCACCACTTCCACGGCCATGCCCACGTTCTCGGGCAAGGCCTGGATTTTGCCGTTACCGACCCGGTAGCGGGGTTGTTTCAGATCCAGGTGCACAAGCTGCTCGGTGTTGTGGATAATCGCCTTGCTGCGGGTCTCGCGCAGTACGATGGCGAGGTCACGCGCCGAGCCCTTGAGCTTGGTGCCAGAGACAGCGCTGGAAAACAGGGGTGGGACCAGAGCGATCATTAAACCGGCGATGACCATGACCACCATGATCTCGAGCAGCGTGAAGCCGCTCGCGGTTTTGAAGCGCTGGCAGCCAGCGTTCACCAGCTGACGACGTCCGCGTCGTTACCATCGCCACCTTCAGCATTATCATTGCCGTATGAAAACAGGTCGTACACGCCTTGCTGACCGGGCGACCGGTAATGATACTCGTTGCCCCAGGGGTCCATGGGAATGCGCTTTTTCTTCAGGTACGGCCCGTTCCATGTGCTGATCCCGGTGGGCTGTTCGACCAGGGCCTTGAGCCCTTCATCCGTGGTTGGGTAACGACCGACCTCGAGATGGAACAGGTCCAGTCCCGCGCCCAGTTCCTCGATCTGTAACACGGCAGTGTCGCTTTTCGCGCTACCGGTGTAGCGCAATACCTGTGGACCGACCAGGCCGGCCAGCAATCCAAGGATTACCAGGACTACCAGCAGCTCGATCAGGGTAAAACCGTTTTGGCTGTTTGAATATTTCAACTGTCTCTGCTCCTTAATGTGTTTTTTGTTATGCTCAGAATACCAGCTCGTTGATGCCGAGTATGGCCATCAGAATGGAGATGATGACACCGGCGATGACCATCCCGAGCACCAGGATGAGTATGGGTTCGAGCAGCGCCAGTGCTCGCTTGATGGTTGTCTGGGTTTCCCGTTCATAGACCTGCGCGACCTGTTGCAGGATGTCCTCCAGGCGACCGGATTCTTCGCCGACGCGGATCATATGGACCGCGAAGGCCGGGAAGTGTGCAACTTCTGACAGCGGCTCGGCAAGGCTCTGGCCCTCCTTCAGGCTGCTCGCCACACGTTCGAGACCGTCGGCGATAACCCGGTTGTCGACGGTGTCCTTGACGATGCTCAGTGCTTTCAGCAGCGGTACGCCGTTGTGCAACAGCATCCCCAGGGTACGTGCAAAGCGGGTTACCTCGATCTTGGTGATAATCGATCCGGCCAGCGGGAGTTTGAGAAACCGTGCATGCCACTGGTAGCGTCCCTTTGGCTGGCTGAGCTGGTATCGTACCCGCCAGGCCGCTGCCGCTGCCAGCAGTACAAGGACCCAGCCGAAACTCTGCAGGAATTCTCCGGTGGCGATGGTAATCCGGGTCGGTAAAGGCAGTACCTGGCCGACACCCTCGAACAGTTCTGTGAACTGGGGTACGACGTATCCGAGCAGGATGAATATCGAGACCACGGCGACGAAGATCAGTATGGCGGGATAGATCAGCGCAGAGAGCAGGGTGTCCTGTACTTCCCGGCTCTGTTCCATGTGTTCAGCCAGGCGTTCCAGAACCACTTCGAGCGCACCGCCGGCTTCACCGGCACGCAGCAGGTTGAGGTAGAAACGGCTGAATACACCTTCCTGCGCCTGCATGGCATCCGCGAGTGTGGCACCGCCCTTGACCTGCTCCCGTATTTCATCCAGCAGTTGTTTCATGCGTTCGCCTTCAGACAGGGTGGCGAGGATTGCCAGGGCCCTGTCCAGCGGCAGGCCGGCGCGCAGCAGGGTGGCCAGTTCACGGGTCGCATTGCTGATGTGCTGGTCGGTGATGCGCCGGGCTCTCCGATGCATGCGTATGGGACTGCGGCTGCGGCCTTTGCTTCCAGCCTGGGTAGACTCATTAACCTGTATCGGGATTTGTCCCAGGGCCTGGAGTTGAGCGACCACCTGCTCACGGCTGGTGCCGCTCAGGGTGCCGTTGAAGATCTCGCCGTCAATGCTTGCCGCCTTGTACTGGAATACGGGCATGGTTATTCGTGCCGTTTGAATCTCGAGAGCGTTTTCAGATGCCCCCCGAGCAGGCTATCGGTTTTCTCCGGGTCGCCCCTGGTGGTTGACGGTTCGTGCTCCGCTGCTTCAGCCGGCATCGCGCCGGCTGTTTTGGTGCCGGACGGGTTTTCACCCAGTTGCTGCGTATGGGACTGCTCCTGCGTCACGCGGCGGACCTCTTCAATCGTGGTTTTGCCCGCCACTGCCTTGCGCAGGCCATCATCGAGCAGGGTGTGCATACCGCTTTCAGCAGCGACCCTGGAGATTTTGCCTGCATCGCTGTGTTTGAGTATCAGTTTCTTGATCTGGTCGGTCATCACCAGCAGTTCCACAATGGCGTTACGCCCGCTGTAACCGGTGTGCCCGCAATGCTCGCAGCCCACGGCCCGGTACAGGGAAACTGGACTGTCACCGGCGTAGCGCTGCAGATCCCAGCGCGACACCACGTCATCCAGTGGCGTGTAGGCTTCACGGCAATGATGGCACAGGGTGCGCACCAGGCGCTGTGCCAGAACCGCGTTCACTGTTGAGGTCAGCAGGTAATCTTCCACGCCCATGTCCATCAGGCGGGTAATACTGCCTGCGGCATCGTTGGTATGTAATGTTGACAGTACCAGGTGACCGGTCAGTGCTGACTGCACGGCGATTGCAGCGGTTTCCTCGTCGCGCATCTCGCCGATCATGATGACATCGGGGTCCTGACGTACGATGGAGCGCAGCGCATTGGCGAAGGTCAGGCCGATCTGCGGCTTGACCTGCATCTGGTTGATCCCTTCGATGTTGTATTCCACCGGGTCCTCAACAGTGAGGATCTTGCGTTCGGGCGTGTTGAGATGCATCAGTGCTGCATAAAGAGTGGTCGACTTGCCGCTGCCGGTCGGTCCGGTCACCAGCAGGATGCCGTGGGGCTGGGCGAGAATATTGAGTATCTTGCTCTCGAGTTCCGGGCTGAAACCCAGCGCACTGAAATTCAGCGCCACGTCATCTCGGTGCAACAGCCTCATGACCACGCTCTCGCCATACATGGTCGGCACAGTCGAGATGCGCAGGTCGATTTCCTTGCCGCGAACGCGCACTTTAAAGCGACCGTCCTGTGCCAGGCGGCGCTCGGCGATATTCAGGTTGGCCATGATCTTGATGCGCGAGATCACGGCGGCGGTTGAACGGACCGGCGGCGCATCAATCTCACGCAGCAGGCCGTCGATACGGTATCGGACCTTGAGCACACCCTCGAAAGGCTCAATGTGTATGTCAGAGGCACCGGATTCCACCGCCTGGTTAATCAGGTGGTTCACCATCTTGATCACCGGTGCCTCGCTGGCGAGTTCCTTGAGCTGCTCAACGTCATCCAGGAACTGGACGGCATCGATCTTGTACTCTTCACCCTGGGTAGCCGCCTTGATTTGATAGCGTTGTTCGATAGCCTGATCAATTTCCGAGCTTATGCCGATACGGGGAATGATCTGCTTGCCGGTGAACAGCGTCAGTGCTTCCAGTACATAGCGGTCCTGGGGATCGGCCATGGCCACGGTCAGACTGTCGTCCTCCTCTTCGAGTATCAGCGCCCGGTTTTCCTTGAGAAACTTGTGCGAGATATTCTCGTCGATGGGTAATTCGTCGGGGAAGTCCTGCCGTTTGATGAGAGGCAGACCGAGCTGGGCAGAGAGGCTTTCCGCCACGTCGCGTTCTGATACCAGGCCGAGTTTGACGAGAATGGAGCCAATCGGCTCCCATTGTTCCTGCTCGAGTTGCAGACGATAGGCACGTTCAACATTGCCGTGATCCAGTTTTCCTGCATCCACCAGGTACTCGCATAAAGTTTTGCGAGTTGGGGTGTTGTCAATTGTGCTCACTGCCCCCTCGACTGCCTCTCGTTTGTTGCTATCCATGGTTTAGATACTGATTTATCTGATAGTTAGAATTAAAAGCTTAGCTCATATTCCTGATAGTAGTCGATAGACTTTATAGTAGTCGATAGACATATGCCGGATATTAGTCGATTGATGAGATGGATATAATAAGCAGAATATCCAGTCGGCTTCGACAGGGCGGAATAGCTACAATTGATGGTTGCAGTTCTGGTATGGTAACAGGCATTCATCTGACGCAGGATTTTATCCGGGGATCACCGCCTGGCCTTTGGAATTTCCTGCAGCGGAAAAATCTCTGCGTAGTATTAACTCTATTAGTGGTTCGTACCTTTGAAGTGTCGGCCTGGTAATAGCCCGTTAGTCAGTTAATGCTTGACTTCTCAGCAGGTTATGCTTGAATTCTCAACAAGTTATGAGTGAAATGTAACACGGACAGCCTTTACAACAAGCGTTTTTTTACAGACTCAAGCTTCATGCCGATAACGTAATCGTTTTTATGGATGCTGGGAAGAATATATTGAGTTACAAGGATAAATAATTGAACAGAAACCTGATCACCCTGACATGCCTCTTCCTGCTCACTTCCTGCACCACAGTGTCTACTCAGGAAGAAACGAAAGTGGTGGATGCCCCCCCCGTAACGGTAAGCAAGGAACCGCCGGTTGTCCCTGAAGCTATTGCCACAACCACGCCACAGGCTACCCCATACTTTACTCGCGAGCCGGTAGAACAAGCCGAGGAACCGAAAAATACTATCAGCAAGGGTACCGGTCAGTTCGTCAGGGATATAAACGGCGATGCAACCCCCGCCAGTGCTGTTGAAGCGCCCATCGCCGAAGCTGGCGATATAACACTCAATTTCGAGTCGGCTGATATGCGCGAGTTTGTCCGCGTGGTGTTTGAGGACATTCTCAAGCAGAACTATCTGATCGATCCCCAGGTCAAGGGCAAGGTTACCCTGCACACCACCGATCCGATTACCGAGGAAGCGCTGCTGCCGATCGTGGAATCGGTCTTGCAGCAGAATGGCGCTGCGGTGGTATTTCAGCAGGGTCTGTACAAGATCATCCCGCTTGAGGATGCACCATCGCAGAGTGACACACCGGTGGTCGGCATGCAGCCAACTGCGCAGAGCGCCGGTTTTGTCGTACAGATCGTACCCCTGAGGTATGTGGCGGCCGGTGAAATAGAGAAAATCATTACACCCTTGATCCCCAAAGGCAGCACAGCTCGCATCCTCCCGGCGCGCAACCTGCTGATCCTGTCGGGACCCCAGTTCCAGGTCGACCAGCTGGTTGATACGGTAAAAATCTTCGATGTCGACTGGTTCAAGGGAATGTCATTCGGTCTGTTCAGGCTGAAGTATGCTGATGCTGCCACGCTGGTGGCTGAAGTGGATAACCTGATTGGGACCGGTGGTGCAGAATCTCCAATGGCTGGCATTGTGCGCCTGACGCCAATCGAACGGCTCAACGCCATTATGGTGGTGACCCATGCCCCGCGCCACATGGATAAAATCGGCAAGTTGATCAGTGAGTTTGATCTCGGTACCGAGGGCCCTCCAGGCCGTCGCCTGTTCGTCTATCACCTGAAGTACAGCAAGGCTGAAAATCTCGCCAGTACATTGCAGCAAATCTATGGGCTCGGCGACGGCGCTGCACCGTCTGCGCCTTCGGCAAAAATTTCGCAACTGCCACCGGGCGAGTCGACCAATGTTTTTCAGACTGCAGAGGGAATATCCAAGCAACCGCCACCACTGAAAGCAGGCACGGGTGCCGGCGGCAATTATCCCCGCAAGGCGCCGCTAACAGGCCCGCAGGCTGGAATGGTGAAGTCACCGACAAAAACGGGCGGGTCTCAGTCAGACCTCGCTACCCAGAGTGAGATCAGTATCATTGCCGATCAGGAAAGCAATGCGTTGCTGGTGATGGCCAGTGCCAGCGATTACCGGGGCATCGAGTCAGTCATACGGCAGCTCGATGCGCAGCCTCGACAGGTATTGATCGAGGCCACCATCGCCGAGGTGACGCTCTCCGATGCCCTCGATTACGGTGTGCGCTGGTTCATGTCAGGTGGCAGTTACGAGCTGGGTTTCAACGCACCGGTACCCACCAGCGCGGGTGGTGATGGAATGACGCTGGCCGCGTTCTCGAACAGCAGTGATACCAAGCTGTTCATCGATTTGCTTGCCAGCAAGACCGATGTCAAGTTCCTATCGGCGCCGCAGGTCATGGTGCTGGACAACCATACCGCGAACATCCGCGTGGGTGACCAGATACCGGTCACGGTGCGCAGTTCCCAGAGTACGATAGACCCGGATGCCCCGGTGGTTTCTGAGGTCCAGTTCCGCGATACCGGTACGCTGTTATCCGTTACACCCCGCATCAACGCTGGCGGCCAGGTCACCATGGAAATCAGCCAGGAAGTCAGCCTGCCGGGCTCAGAGCCGGCGGTGGGCGGCGGTGGCAACGTGGCGATTTCCCAGCGCACGATCAGCAGCAGCGTGGTCGTCCAGAGTGGCCATACCGTGGTGATAGGTGGCCTGATCCTCGAAACCCACAACGAGGGCAGGGCCGGCATTCCGTTGTTGATGGATATCCCCTGGATTGGCTATCTGTTCAGCACCACCTCGGTCGATGTGTTCCGCACCGAGTTGCTCGTGATGATTACCCCGCAGGTGGTCGAAGACGAAAGTGGTACGCAGGCGATATACAATGAAATGCGTGACAAAATGAAAAAGGTCATCGACTGGGGCAACACCGTCGAATCGATGGAGCTCTAGCTTTTACGCCTTCTTGCCCATGCAGGGGAGAAGGCGCTGGCAAATATCTGGAGTTCAGGGAATCGTTCATAAAGAACACGGCATCAACGCCGCACAAGATTGGCCTTGAGTGAAGGCGCAGGAAACAAGGCAGGCGTCCCCATCCTTCTTGTACTCGGTATTTCTTCAGTTCCATTACAATCATCTACTTTACGAATTACGTACAATGGCTATGAATTCAATGACCGGTTTTTTTCAAAGCCGCCTGTTTGCGTTGCTGTTACTTGCTGTATTCAGTGTAATCACACAGGCCGCCGATTACATGTCACCCGGACTCACGCCCGAACAGGTGCTGGAAAGGCTGGACGGTGACAAGCCACTACTGGTGGTCGATGTCCGCAAGCCTGTTGAATTCGGCGTTGCACACGTACCCGGCGCCATAAATATTCCGCTGGCAGAAATTGAAGGTCGCCTGGATGAGTTCAGACGCGACAACGGTGTTCTTGTCTATTGCATCAATGGTACCCGCACCCGCAAGGCTGAAGCCATCCTGCTGGGTGCCGATGTCTCCAATATCTATCACCTGGAAGGTGCGTTTAATGCCTGGATACAGGGAAAGTATCCAGTAGAAAAGGGTGGAGTGAAAAAAAGCGGCTGGTAATCGAAGCTCTAGTTGATCAAATCAAGTATTTCAGGATGATAATTCAAGATAATGCAGTTGTATCGCAGCAATCTGTATAAAGCGTAATGAAATCCTGAAAATTTTATCCGGTATATCTCTCTCGTTTATCTGACTATAGGCTTTAGTCGCGTGTCATAATTGGCTGTCAGTATGCCAATGTGGCAGGCTGGTATGACATTTTTGTCAGGAAAGTTATTTAATAATTATATACTGATATTGTTTCGATGCAGTGTATATAGCAGCGTATGCCAGATATATTTATTGGTATGAAAAATGCATATATACAATCGAGATAGTCAATAACGCTGTTTCTGAATACGGCCGGCAA